>JANTHA010000317.1 GCA_024762625.1 Thiotrichaceae bacterium | reverse complement strand
ATAGCAGCGAAGGAATCACGAATGCCGTATTCCATATCATGCGTAATGCAGGTATTTTAAAAACCAATTACGATCCAAAACTTATCGTTTGCTGGGGCGGCCATTCAATTTCCAGAACCGAATACGACTACACCAAGGAAGTCGGCTATCAACTCGGTCTGCGCGGCATGGACATCTGCACCGGCTGTGGACCAGGCGCAATGAAAGGCCCCATGAAGGGCGCAACATTCGGACATGGCAAACAACGTATCAAGCATGGTAAATACCTTGGCATTACGGAACCCGGTATCATCGCCGCCGAATCGCCCAACCCGATTGTCAATTCACTGGTGATACTGCCGGATATTGAAAAGCGTCTGGAAGCCTTTGTGCGCGCAGGACACGCCATTATTGTTTTCCCCGGAGGCGCGGGCACCTGTGAAGAAATACTTTATATTCTTGGCATTTTGCTCCATCCGCAAAACACCTACCTGCCTTTTCCGCTAATTTTCAGCGCGCCTGAATCATCCCGTGATTACTTTACGCAGATTGACCAGTTTATCGCCAATACGCTAGGAGAAACCGCCCAAAAACGCTATGAAATTATTATTGGCGACCCGGAACACGTTGCTAAAAAAATCAAGAAAACACTCAGAAAAGTAAAAGACTTTCGACGCGATAACAGCGATGCCTATTATTTCAACTGGCTGCTAAAAATCGATCCCGAATTTCAAAAACCATTTGAGCCAACACACGAAAACATGAAAAACCTGGCGCTTCATAAAGACCAGGAAGCTCATCTTCTGGCCGCCAACCTGCGGCGCGCCTTTTCAGGCATCGTGGCTGGCAACGTAAAGGATGAAGGCATCCGCTCCATAGAAAAACATGGCTTGTTTGAACTCAAAGGCGACCCTGAAATCATGAGTCAACTGGATAAATTACTGACCTCTTTCGTCAAACAACAGCGCATGAAACTGCCAGGAACAAAATATATTCCTTGTTACAAGATAGTTAAATAATCCTAAATTCCTCAGTTGAACGCTGCGATTATTAATATTTTTATGAATTATCATAAATATAGAAAATTATTAATTTCACTCACAGGGTGAAGTCGCTTCAGGCTAGATTGCACAACTGTGATGGCGCATGCCTGCGTTGTAACTGCTTGAAAGGGAATAACCATTCCGCGCAGTTTCGCCTTGACCTGCACCACCACAGCCGCACACTCAAGCCTGCTCAACTGAGAATTTAGGATAATCGGCAAATATACAAGGCAGGGAAGATAGGCATGGGAAGATTAAAACAGAAAAGCCCCTGATCGCATTATCAACGATTATGCAATCAGAGGCTTTTTGAATCTGGAGCGGGAAACGAGATTCGAACTCGCGACCCCGACCTTGGCAAGGTCGTGCTCTACCAGCTGAGCTATTCCCGCATCTGAGGCAAAATCCGACTCGCTTAACAAGTCGTATTATCCTCAAGAGGCGCGTATATTAAGTCGCTGACATCAAGCTGTCAAGCATCATTACGACTTTTTACTTCAGGGCGCTTTTAATAAATCCAGCAAGTCCTGCTCCTGCAACACCGGCACACCCAGTTCCTTTGCCTTTGTCAATTTGGAGCCCGCTTTATCACCCGCGAATACTGCCGTGGTGTTCCTGGAAACACTGCCAGACACCTTTGCGCCCAGTGCTTCCAGTTGGGCTTTTGCCTGGCTACGCGTTAAATGTTCCAGACTACCCGTCAGCACATAGGTCTTGCCCGCTAGCGGTAATTTTTCAATATCCGTTTTTTCCGGCGTCGGCCAGTGGACACCTGCAGCCAAAAGTGAATCAATCACTTCGCGGTTATGCTTTTCCGCAAAAAAACGCACCACATGATTGGCGACCACCGGGCCCACATCCTTAATGGCCTGTAGGGTTTCTTCATCCGCTTCCATCAAGGCCTGCAACGAACGAAAATGACTGGCCAGCGATTTGGCGGTGGTTTCGCCTACTTCGCGAATGCCCAGCGCATAAATAAAACGCGCAAGGGTGGTGTTTTTACTTTTCTCAATCGCATTGATCAGATTCTGCGCCGATTTATCGCCCATGCGCTCCAGTTTGCTGAGTTGAGCCGCTGTCAGGTGATAAAGATCAGCCACATTCCTGACCAGTTTCTTGTCAAATAATTGTTCAACCAGTTTGTCGCCAAGCCCGTCAATATCCATCGCCTTGCGCGATGCAAAGTGCTTGATGGCTTCTTTCTGTTGCGCTGGGCAATACAATCCGCCCGTGCATCGCGCAACTGCTTCGCCTTCCAGTTGCCTGACTGCGGAACCACAAACCGGGCAGGTTTTGGGCAACTCGATAATACGCGCATTTTTAGGTCGCTTTGAAAGAACTACCCGCGCCACTTCCGGGATAACATCCCCGGCGCGTCTCACGATCACCGTATCACCGATACGGATATCCTTGCGGCGTATCTCATCCATATTATGCAGAGTGGCGTTGGTAACGGTTACGCCGCCTACAAAAACAGGCTCCAG
>JANTHA010000316.1 GCA_024762625.1 Thiotrichaceae bacterium | reverse complement strand
AATTGCGCGTGAATTACTGGAAAATGGCGCAGATGTATATCAAAAAATGCCAAGAGGGGTCACACTGCTTCATGTTGCAACATCCAGAGGCTATACGGATATGGCCAAGTTGTTGATGAAATACGGCCTTGACCCTGCAACACAAACAGATAAAAAATGGACATCATTACATGTTGCTGCAAGGTACGGCCACTGGGCGCTTGTTCAGGAATATTTACAACGGGGCGTCGATCCCAATATCCGGAATTCCGATGGTAAAACCGCGCTTGAACTTGCGCGTCAACTACGACATCAGGGTGTGGTTAAAATACTATCAAGGGTGACTGTCGCCCGGCCACTGGATAGCCTGCTGCTTAAAAAACGTCATAAATCAAAGAAGCGTAAATCCAGTAAACGTAGATCAAAATAGCGCAATTCAAGAAAGAAAAACGTAACAAAAATATCAAATTATAATTATTTAAGTGGATTGCCTCGTTAACCATGCATTGTATTGACGTTTAAAACAAGATCGACTAAACGCCTGATCTTTTCCGGATTGTTTTCCTGGAAGCCAAAAGGGATAATTGGGTAATCCTTATACTGCTTTATTTCGCTGATATTTTCTTTTGCTTCGCTATTTGCGTTACAAGTGGCTTGATTAAGAATAACTCCCGCCAAGCGCAATTTTGCACTTTCAATGGCAGCTACGCTTAAAAGCACCTGATTAATACAACCCAGACGGTTTTCTGCAACGAGGAGTATGGGAAGATTTAATTGTTTAGCCAGATCAGAGTTAAGACCATCCTGGGCAAGCGGCGAGTAAAAGCCGCCAGCGCCTTCAATATACAAAAAATCTGTTTTCTTTTGCGGCTGGCGCAAACCGGACAGGCAATCAGCCAACAAATGCTGTGTGCTTAAATTACGACCTTCCAGTCTGGCGGCTCGGGCTGGCGAGATGGCCTGGGTGAATCGGTTTGGACAAACAAGGTCTATCTGGTCTGCTTTGTTGGCGGCTTTGGCTAGTATCCATGCGTCAGTTTCCTGTATGCGTTGGTTCCAGCCTGATTCAACCGGTTTTCTGGGGGTGACATTGAAGCCTTGTTTGCAAAGTTCGGCGATTAATTGCGCGCCGATCCAGGTTTTACCTATGCTTGTATCCGTTCCGCTTGTAAAAATTCCTCTCATCAGTGAATCAGCATCAAAAATTAAGTTAGAATATCCATTTTATCAAATGACCCAGTGGATTAAATCATGTCTACCCCTGATGTTAAAGCGGTTAAAAATTATTTACTCAAACTCCAGGATTCAATTTGTGCGCAATTAGCCAAAGAAGATGGCGGAGCAGAATTTGTTATTGATGAATGGCGGCGTGAAAAGAACCCTGAAAAACCGGGTATGACAGGAGGTGGTCGCACCAGTTTGCTGGTTGATGGCAATGTTATCGAACAGGGCGGCGTAAATTTTTCGCATGTTCATGGTAAAAGCATGCCAGCATCTGCGACAGCGCATCGCCCCGAATTAGCAGGTAGGAGTTTTCAGGCGATGGGCGTTTCTCTGGTTATCCATCCTTACAGCCCGATGATTCCTACTTCACATGCCAATGTGCGCTTCTTTATCGCCGAAAAAGAGGGGGAAGACCCGGTCTGGTGGTTTGGCGGAGGCTTCGACTTAACGCCGTATTATGGTTTTGATGAAGATTGCCTGGATTGGCACCAAACAGCCAGGAATGCCTGTGAGCCGTTTGGTGAAGATATTTATCCGCGCTTCAAGCAATGGTGCGATGATTATTTTTACATTAAGCATCGTGATGAACAACGCGGCATCGGCGGATTGTTTTTTGATGATTTGAACCAGGATTTCAAGGCTTGGGATTTTGAGCAGTGTTTCGCATTTCTGCGTAGCGTCGGAGATCATTATATCAAGGCTTATTTGCCAATCATGGCGAAAAGAAAAACGCTGCCGTTTTCAGACGAGCAAAAGGACTTTCAATTATATCGGCGTGGTCGCTACGTCGAATATAATCTGGTTTATGATCGCGGCACGCTATTCGGCTTACAATCAGGCGGTCGCACAGAATCCATTCTAATGTCATTGCCGCCTCTGGTTAAGTGGCGCTATAACTGGAAACCACGGGCAGGCTCCGAAGAAGAACGGTTATATGAATATTTTCTGAAGCCTCGCGACTGGCTTGGCTCTGAAAATAAATAAAACTCTATGGTATGGTTATGACTTGTTTTGGTTTTCGCTGGATACAGGGGGCTTTTGGCCGGAAAGCTTATACATTTTATAGATAAACCAGGACATTAAAACCAGAATAAAAACTATGGTAAATGCAGACCAGAATCCCATTTGGCTCATTAGCATTTCTTTCATGACTATCTCCTTTTAACTATAGGATAAAGATGAGTCTGATAGATTAGAGTAAAAGAATCATAAATTCTTTGCCCTAGATCAAAAAAATATTAGTTTTCCTGAGGCGCTAATGAATATTTTGGCTATTGTTAGCGCTGGACTGTTTTACCGGAAAGCCGTTTTTCAGTTGAGATA
>JANTHA010000315.1 GCA_024762625.1 Thiotrichaceae bacterium | reverse complement strand
AGATTCCACGCCAACGCAGCGCGGTCGCGCAAGAATTCGAGGTTGCGCGCGTGCAGCATTGCGAGTATGCGGCGCATCATGAGCGTAACTCCTTGCCAGTGAGTTCCAGAAACAGGTCTTCCAGCGTTCTCGGCCGCACCCGTAATTTAACCAGGTCTACCTTTTTCTCCAGAAGATAAGCCAGCACGCCGTTAACATCCTGGGTGGGTATTTCCACATTGCCATTGTCTTTAGCAAACAATTTGTAGGGAAAGTCAGCCAGTACATTCTCAAGCGCCTGTCGCGGCAATTCAATCATGGTATCGGTAAATTGCTGTTCCAGAAGCGCATCCGGCGAACCCTGCGCGATAATTTTACCATGATCCATGATGATGATTTGGTCACACAGGTGATAAGCTTCTTCCATGTAGTGAGTCGTCAGTAAAACGGTTTTGTTGCGCGCCTTGATGGTGTTAACCAGATCCCAGAAATTTAGTCTCGCCTGTGGGTCAAGTCCAGTCGTCGGTTCATCCAGAAAAACGATGTTTGGATCGTTAACCAGTGCAATCGCCAGCAACAAGCGTTGTCGTTGACCGCCGGATAATTTACTCGCATCCTGATCCAGGAATGGTTCCAGCGCGCACATGGCAACCAGTTCCTCAAAAGGCATGTTGATTTTATAAAAGCTTTGAAAAAGCCTGATGTTCTCGCGTACGCTGAGAAAGTCCTGAAGTGCGGTTGCCTGAAACTGAACGCCGGCTTCATGGTGAAACTGTTTTCCCAACTGATTGCCTTTGTAGAATATTTTGCCCTTGTTTGGCTTGATCAGGCCCTCCATCATTTCAATCGTGGTTGTTTTGCCTGCGCCATTGGGGCCAAGTAAGCCAAAACAAATCCCTTCGCTGACAGTGAAATTTATGCCGTCCACGGCCTGGATGCCGGGGTATTGTTTATGCAGGTTATGGACTTCGAGGATGTTTTTCATAGTGATTCATTTTGTAATCGAAAGCAGGGTGGCGGAATGAAAATCAGCGCCCACATATCCAGTATGACGCCTTATCATTCTGCAACCCTCACAACTGTATACCACAACCAGACTGGAAGGTATTGCTTATCGCTTAATTGCGGAAGTAGACGGAGGCATTATTATGAGCTTGTCAACGCATCCAGTTTTTTCAGTATCTTGTTGTAATGTGAGCCTTTCCAGTAGATTTTTCCACAATCCTGGCATTGGTGAAATTCGTGATAGTATTTTTTTGTGAGCGGTTCGAGTTGGTCCAGTATTTTTTCTTTTTTTACAGAAGAAATAATTCCGTTGCATACGGCGCAACGATGCATGGGACGGACAAGTTGTTTAAGGTCGAAGCGTTTCAGGACCTCAGCTACCTGTTCCGCCGGACGCACTGAACGCACCCAGTAGCCATGCGTGATTATTTTATGATGCAGTAGTCGCCTGTCCCTTGTAAGAATAATGCGTTGTTCAGTAACGCCGATATCCACCACTTGAGGGTCGCTGTACTGATTGCTGTAGAGCGCGTCGAAGCCCAATAGGCGCAGGTAACGAGCCAGTTTTCCCAGATTGGAGTCAATCACGAAGGCCGTGCGCCGAAGTGGTTTATCGCGAAGCCGAACCAGCGGCGTTATATTCAGACTTTCAAACATGGGATATACCGCGACCCGATCCCCATCCTGTAATTGGTAATCAAACCCTACCGATTGGCCGTTAACCATGATCAACTCAACTTCGGTATGCGGTATTCCAAAAACCTCAATCGGGTCTTTAATACCCGGATGTCCTCTAAATCTATAAGACAGGTCTTGTTTGCACTGTTCGGGCAACAGGAAATCATTGAGTTCTTCATAAAAGCGGAAGTAAGCCTGGTTCATATATGAATAATAAGGCCTTTATTGTTTTTTACATCTGTTCCATCTGGCTTTTTATAAATTTTTTTATTCATGTTGAAGTCACCGTTAGTTTTTAAGGTTGTTTATTACTCTTGTTTAGGCGTTGATAGCTATACATCCATGCTTGGCTGGATAATTCTCAATACAAATTTTGTTGCTATTTTTTTGACATAAGTCACTTTTATCTTATTGCTGTCAAAAAAGTTTTATTTTTCTTCTAGGATTAGAGGTAATGAGAAGATAAGCAGGCTTAATAAATAGTAAAAAAGGTGAGGGAATGGACAAGTCAAATGTTTTATGGGTGGACTTGCGCGTCATAAAAGAGCAAGAAAGTCTGTCTTATTACTTAACTAAAAGGCTATGCGTTTCTTGTAAAAATAATATCGAAAGACTCGGTCACAGGATACGCGCATTTAATCCGGCGTTTATCTGTTTCGAGTTTGATTTTCCTGATATTTCCAGTCTCAAGGAAATACGACGGATCAAACACATGTTTCCGGCTTTGCCAATGATTCTGTTAACCGAACAGCATTCAGAAACACTGGCGATCTGGGCTTTGAAAATTCACGTGTGGGATTATTTTGTAAAACCGGTTGAAACACAAGAGCTGCTTGACAGTATCTCTTTGATACTGGATCCAGTAGCTTCCGAGGCATCTTCAGTGAAGCAATCCGCACATCATTATCTACCTTTCAACCCGCTCC
>JANTHA010000314.1 GCA_024762625.1 Thiotrichaceae bacterium | reverse complement strand
TTCAGTATATTGTGGATATACAGTAAAAAACCACGCCCAACCGGCGCGGTTACCGGACTGTTCTTACTGGGTTACGGCGTGGCGCGCTCTACCGTTGAGTTTTTCCGCGTTCCCGACAACAGCAACTATTTCGGCATTGAGTGGCTTACCGAAGGCCAGCTATTATCCATCCCGATGATAATTATCGGTATCTGGCTGCTCATCTGGGCCTATCGCCGCAAAGAGGTTCCTGCATGAAACAATATCTGGATCTTATGCGCCATGTGTATGAAAACGGCGCAATCAAGGAAGACCGTACCGGCACCGGCACCAAATCTGTATTTGGCTACCAGGCGCGTTACGATCTGTCTGAAGGCTTCCCGTTGGTAACTACCAAAAAATGTCATTTGCGCTCCATCATCCACGAGTTACTCTGGTTTTTAAAAGGCGACACCAATATCCGCTATCTCAAGGAAAATGGCGTACGCATCTGGGATGAATGGGCCGATGAGCATGGCGACCTTGGCCCCGTATATGGCTCGCAGTGGCGTTCCTGGCCAACGCCAGACGGCAAACACATCGACCAGATCAGCATGATTATCGAACAGATCAAAAACAGTCCGGATTCCAGACGCATTATCGTCAGCGCCTGGAATGTCGCCGAGCTTGAAAACATGGCGCTGCCGCCCTGCCACGCCTTTTTCCAGTTTTATGTCGCAGACGGCAAACTGTCCTGCCAGCTTTATCAACGCAGCGCGGATATTTTCCTCGGCGTGCCGTTCAATATTGCATCCTACGCGCTGCTCACCATGATGGTAGCACAGGTAACGGGATTACAGCCTGGCGATTTTGTGCATACGTTGGGCGATGCGCATCTCTATTCCAATCACATGGAGCAAGCGAAATTACAGCTCAGTCGCCAGCCCTACCCGCTACCGACCATGAAAATCAACCCGGATGTACAATCCATTTTTGATTTTACATTTGAAGATTTTGAACTGCTTGGTTACGAGGCGCATCCGCATATCAAGGCGCAAGTCGCTGTTTAGAGCAGTTCTTCTATCTGCTTATTAATTCTAATCAAACTTAGCTAAGCATGATCCTCCAGCCACTGCGGTATTTGCTCCGCTCTGTCCACAAATCCGACTGGATCCTGTTTTAGCAAACGTATCAGATCATGCACGCCATAACTGACCGCAAGCGCATCTACCCTGGCGTTTTGCGCCATTTGCAAATCATATTCACTATCGCCGATCATCAGTGCCTCTGCGGCGTCTATATTATGATCGGTGAGAATTTCCTCTAGCATTTGCGGATGCGGCTTGGAGCGGGTTTCATCCGCACAGCGGGTAATGGGAAAATACGTATGCAATCCGGTTTCCTGAAGTCCTTTATCCAGACCGCGACGGGATTTTCCGGTCGCCACGGCAAGGTCATAGCCCTGTTCGCGCAAACTGCTCAACATCTCGCTGACGCCGGGAAAAAGCGGGCTGGGCGTTTTATCCTTGAAAAGATAAAATTCCCGATAGGTTTGCGCCATGTTCTGCACGCGCTTACCATCCATAAGGGGATACAACGAAATAATCGCTTCTTCCAGTCCCAGACCAATAATATTGCTGATTTGCTGTGCGTTTCGCGGTTCTTCACCCAATTCCCGAATAGCTGACTGCATGCAGTTAATAATTTGCGTTTTTGAATCCATCAGTGTGCCATCCCAGTCAAACACAAGCAGCGAGTATTTTTTCATTTCTGTTACCATCGTTTTTCAGCTTAAGATTTTTGTGGCTTGTTTTATTTGTTGCATGACAGTTTTTGTGTAACCGCACGCAGATCATCCGCCAGTGGTATGTTAATCGCATAGTCCCTGCCATTACTGTCCAGATGAAAGCTGATTGAATATGCGTGCAAAAACAGCCGTTTCAAACCCAGTGTCTTTTTAAGATCGCGGTTCATCGCGAAGTCGCCATACTGACTATCTCCCAGAATAGGCAAATCCAGATTGGCCAGTTGTGTACGAATCTGATGCATGCGGCCGGTGATCAACTCCACATTTAGCAATGAGTATTGCGACCCCTGGAAACTGAAATATTCCATGGGTGAGAAAATGCTTTCCGCCAGCTTGGCTGACCCATTGTTTGAAGATTCTTCATGTTCAATAACCCTAACTTTTTGTTTTGCGCCGCGTTGCTTCAGCAAACTGTTGCTGATTCGCCTCTCGCCTCCTTGCCAGCGCCCTTTAACCAGGGTCTGATAGCATTTCTGAATATCGCCTTTTTTCATCATTTCATGCAAGGCAAGCAAGGTCGGTCTGTTTTTCGCCAGCATCACTATGCCGCTGGTCTCCTTGTCAAGTCGATGCGCCAGTTCAATAAAAGGCAATTCCGGGCGTAATTGACGGAAGCTTTCAATCAAGCCGAAATGAACCCCGCTACCGCCATGTACTGCAAGCCCCGATGGCTTATTGATAAAAATTAAATCATCGTCTTCAAAAATAATCGCCGACCTAAGCTGATTTAATACAAAATCCGGCGCTTTCGCCTGTTGACTCTTTTCCGCCAAAAATACTGGCGGTATGCGCACCACCTCGCCTTGCGTCAATTTACGCAACGGCT
>JANTHA010000313.1 GCA_024762625.1 Thiotrichaceae bacterium | reverse complement strand
GTCCGATGCGTTTTTAAATCAATAAAACGAATCAGATGATTACCGGTATCCGCAACATAGAGTCCATTATCTGAGAAAGCCAGCCCCTGGGGCGATTTAAAGCGCGCCCTGGCTGCCGGGCCATCCCTGAAACCCGCTGTGCCAGCGCCAATGATCTGCTTGATTTTACCTTGATGATTCGTCAACACGATGCGGTGATGCAATGTATCGCTGATGGCGACAAGCTCGTCTGATACCGCAATTTTTCCTGGCGCAGCGAGCAGGCTTTGTGCAAATTTTTTCTTTTCCAGTGCGACCGGAATGGCTTTGTCATTCAGAATTTTGGCGTGCTTTTTTAGCAGTTTTTCAATTGTCTCCGCCAACACATCATAATTGTTTTCGCCCTCCACTTTACCGAGCACATTCCCAGCGGGATCAATGACATACTGCGTTGGCCAGGCGCGCATGCCATAACGCATGCCCATGTAGGAGTTGATATCGTTCACCACCGGATGGTCAATATCGTAACGCACCACGATGCGGCGTAATGTTTCGAGATTTTTTTCATTATCAAACTTGGGCGTGTGAATGCCGATCACCACCAGCTTGTCGCCGTATTTATGTTCCAGGCGTTTCAGATCATCCAGCACATGAATACAGTTGATACAACCGTAGGTCCAGAAATCAAGGATTACCACCTTGCCCTTGAGTTCCGCCATGGTCAGCGGACGAGACACATTGAGCCAGGGCAAATCAGGCGGAAATTCCACTGCGGGCGGATATTTATCTGAACCAGCCAGCGCGGGAGACAAAAAAGCTGTCATAAACAGGCTAAAGACAAGCGCCAGAAATGGAGCGAATGAATAAAAACGGAAGCGCTTCAGGATTTGTAAACTATTCAGGATTTGTAAACTATTCATGATTTGTAATCTATAATGCATCAAATTATTCAGGTCATTAATCATGAGCGAAGTTTAACATTCAGGCTTAAGTCAAAAAGTAAACGTTTTATAAATTATTCACGACGATTCCTTTAGTCTCCAAGAATAGTCTTAAAAAATATTAATTTCTGCGCTCCCTGAAAAAATCTTTCAGAATTTGACCACAATCCGCCTGCATGACGCCGCCTGAAACTTCGACTCTGTGGTTATGGTAATCCTTTTCAAACAGGTCTATCACGCTTCCGGCGGTTCCGGTTCGCGGATCAGGCGCGCCAAACACAACACGCTTGATGCGCGCATGGACAATCGCTCCAGCACACATGGTGCAAGGCTCCAGCGTAGCATACAGGGTTGTATCCGGCAGACGATAATTCTGCAACGCAAGGCCCGCCGCCCGGATCGCCATGATCTCGGCGTGCGCCGTCGCGTCATGTTTATCAATGGGCTGGTTCCATCCTTCTGCTACAAGCTCGTCGTCCTTGACCAGCACCGCGCCCACCGGCACCTCGCCCTGCTCTCTGGAGCGTTGCGCCAGTTGCAGCGCGTATTGCATCCAGTGATTGTCATTTTCGTCTTGATCTTTCATCTACTAGCGTAATTGCATTTTTAAAAAATAGACGCCGGCGCTATAAGCCGGACAGTTCTTCCAGCGACCAGCGTGGTTTAGGCCGTATCACGGCGTCTTCTTTTTGTCCCGCCTGTAACCGGATGGCGCCGGCGTAGGCAATCATTGCACCGTTATCGGTGCAAAACTCCATGCGTGGAAAAAACACATCAGCGTCCAGTGATTGCAGTTTTTCTCGCAGCCGTTTATTGGCGCCAACGCCGCCCGCGATGACCAGGCGCTTGATTTCCGCCTGTTTGAGTGCGCGGCGACATTTAATAAACAAGGTATCAACCACAGCCTCCTGGAAGGCGTAAGCGATTCTGGCTTTCTCCTGTTCAGTCTGCTTTGAATTCCGCCAGGTTGTCAGCGCAAATGTTTTGAGTCCGCTAAAGCTGAAATCCAGTCCCGGGTGTTTAATCATCGGGCGCGGAAAAGTATAGCTCGGATTGGCGATTTCCTGATCCGTTATGCTATCGGCAAGTTTTGCAAGAACCGGGCCGCCGGGATAGCCCAGCCCGAGCATTTTGGCGGTCTTGTCAAAAGCTTCCCCGACGGCGTCGTCAACTGATTCGCCCAAAATGGCGTAGTCGCCAACGGCTTTGACAAGCACCAGCATGGTGTGTCCGCCGGACACCAGCAAGGCGATAAAAGGAAATTGTGGCGCATTCTGTTCGAGCATCGGAGCCAGCAAATGGCCTTCCATATGATGTACTGCAACGGCCGGAATATCCAGGCCCCAGGCCAGCGAGCGCCCTACGGATGCGCCCACCATGAGTGCGCCAATCAAGCCGGGGCCGGCGGTATAGGCGACGCCATCCAGGTCGCCAAACTGTAAACCGGCATCGGCCATCGTTTCGCGAATCAACGGGGTAATCTTGCGTATATGGTCGCGCGACGCCAGTTCCGGCACTACGCCGCCGTATTCGGCATGCAGCGCCACCTGCGAATACAGGCGATGCGCCAACAGGCCGGATGCGGTATCGTAAACGGCAACCCCTGTTTCGTCACAGGATGATTCTATTCCTAATATTTTCATGGGCTTGTTAATTTTTATCGTTAAATCTGTGCGCCGTTATTCGC
>JANTHA010000312.1 GCA_024762625.1 Thiotrichaceae bacterium | reverse complement strand
AGTCTTATCTCGCTGAAGAACATTCTCTGAACAGGCATGACGAAAAACCATGGCGGCAGTAGATTTACTGGGCGCACATACGCTGATATGTCGACATCGGCCATCCTCTATTAATTGTGCCGCCGCGATACCCAATGCCGCGGATTTGCCACGCCCCCGGTCGGAAGTCATCAGTAATGGCCGCCGCCTATGCCCCTTGACCACTTGAATAATCGCCTTAACCGCTTGTTCCTGATCGGCAGTTGAAAAAATCGAAGAATCCACAAGATTATTTTGCGCAATTGAAATTTTTAAAGCCGGGATTCTGTTTTCGCCCGTTGAAAACGTGGAAAGTAACTGATTGCTGTTTTCTGCGCTGATTCTGAAAATTGACCAATGACGAAAAGCCGCATCATCCAGCAAGCGGCAAAAGCGCTGTAAAAACAGACTTTTCTGAATAATCTGTGTATCGGGCGTCAACAGGATCAATAAGCCGCCTCCACGAATGACGCCAGAAACTGCGCCAAAGGCATTTGCGTCAAAAGGCTCAAACAAATCCACAAGCGCCACATCGTATTCCCGACCAAGAATCTTTTTAGGCTGATCAAAATCGCCAGGTTTTAGTATCTCAATTTGATTCTCATGCTTTGTTTGCATCGCCTGGATCAAGGCATCGGACAATTTAGAGCATTTTTTTGGGCATCCATTTGAAATTATTATTATTTGCCGATGAAAATGATGCATCTAAAAAGTCTCGTTATTATTGATTAATTTGCAAACGCGTCTTGATATGAATTTTCACTTATTTGACGTATACTGTGCCGCTGATTCAGGCTGCGCTCAGCAATCGTTGGTTACAATTTAACCCTAAACAGAATTAAAATATGAAGAGGATTCTACCGTGCTCAAGAAAATAACAAAAATCGCACCGCTAGCCATTTTAGCATTGAGCGTCACCGCATGCTCCTACAATAAACCTCAAAAGACGGGTTCAGCATCCCAAACGATGAATAAAAATCAGTCTGTAGCCAGTATTGACTTAAAAAACTCAAATAAAAACAGTCTGAAAAAACAATACTCAGTTAGAACAGCAGTGTTTAAACCAAGTCGTAAGGCGCAAAACAGGCACTACCGGCGCCCACAAAGCAATAACTCCTTTGCACAAAAGCTTTCTAATGCTGCATTGGGACGTTTACGCTCACGGGTTCGTTATGACGGCTCCTATGTGAAAATAGCCTATCCCTGGGGTGATGTGCCAGCCAACATGGGTGTATGCACCGATGTTGTGATCCGCTCCTACAGAAAACTTGGTATTGATCTACAACAGCAGGTTCATCGTGATATGAGCCAGTCCTTCAACGCCTATCCTCGGATAGCCAAATGGAAATTAAGCCGCCCGGATACGAATATTGATCATCGTCGCGTCTATAACCTGCGGGCCTTCTTTGCGCGCCAGGGAGCGGCTTTACCCATTACCCGCAACCCAAGAGACTATCGCCCCGGCGATCTGGTTACCTGGATGGTTGGCCCTGGATTACCGCATATCGGTATCGTGGTTGATAGACCTTCAAAAGCCGATCCACGCAGAAAAATGATTGTGCATAACATCGCGAATGGCCCTGAGATGGAGGATGTTTTATTCCGCTTCCCGATTACCGGTCATTATCGCTATACGCCCGCGCACATGAAAAAGCTTCCTCAAACGGATCGCATGTGGGTATCCAGTCCGAGCAAAGCGCGTCGTAATGCAACGAACCGCAAAGAGTATGCGCAATTGATCAACGATGCGGCGCGCCTAATGAAACTGCATGGAAACAAACAACGCTCCGTTAGCCATCAGCCTATTTCTATAGCAAACAACGCTATCGCCAGGGATAAACAGTCATCTTCTCAAAAACTAACCCTTGCCCAGGCAAAGTTGAGCCACTTAACCTCCGCGCAACTCACCAGTTTGCTCAAAGAATAATTCCGCACCATACGCATGCTCTGTTTAATCTGGATTAAACAGAACATGCCTGTATCTAAAGAACAAAATCACTCGTATATACAATCGATAGGCGCAAATAGCGTTTGATGTCTATCGCATAGGAGTCATTTTCCTTTATTGGTCAAGATTAATATCTATCCCTAAACCGTATAGATAATAATAAACTCCTTCCGTAAATTGGCCTGGGCATCGAAAGACGCTCAGGCCCTTTTTAGGCAATACAGGTAAATACAGACAATAACGCCGCAACGACCTCAGTAGAAGAGTATTTTCCAATACTGAAATGAATCTAAAGTCTCTGGATATTTATATCCTCTAATCAGGTTCTTTTCTGTTCAAATATTTGGGTTTACAAACCTTTGGTTGAAAAAGGGAATAATTTAAGTGTTTCTTTTAAGATATATGCGCCGCGCTATGATCGAAAACATTCAGAATGCCAAGATTTAGCTATCCTTAAATTAACATGTAGCGCACAAAAAAAGCCGCATATGCGGCTTTTTTTGTTAAAGAAAAATAAAAATTACATCACGCCAAGCTTTTCCAATACCTGAATGGTTAATCCGCCTGTTGGCAAATTATTTTCTTTCTGGAATCGCTCGACAGCCTTCATGGTTCCCTTACCAATAGCGCCATCAATCGGACCATTATATACACCCGCATCTTTAAGCGCTTGCTGAATTCGCTTATT
>JANTHA010000311.1 GCA_024762625.1 Thiotrichaceae bacterium | reverse complement strand
ATCAGAACAAGTATGATCTTATCTTGTTGCACGCCGTGCTTGAGTGGCTGGCCAGACCGCAAAAGGCGCTTAAACTGTTGCCCGCCATGCTGGCGGATAGTGGTCTGGCTTCGCTACTGTATTACAACCGCAACGCCGCCATCATGCGTAGCCTGCTAGTGGGAGATTTTAAGCGCGTGGAACAGGGTCATATCGCCGCCACACATCGTCAGTCAAAGCAGAAGCATTTTGCGCCAATCAGTCCATTGGAGCCTGGGCAGATTAATAACTGGGTAACTGAGCAGGGATTCAGGATAAAAAGCTGGACGGGAATCCGCTGTATCCATGATTTTATGTACCCGATGGCGCGCAAACAGGTTGATAAGGACGACTTGCTGCAGATGGAGCGTCGTTTTTCGCACATTGAACCCTGGCGCTCTCTGGCTCGCTATCAACATTTGATCGTGAGTCTAGCAGCTTGTTGAAATTGCTTCGTCGCGATAAGCTTCCATCTGGAACATTATCATGAAAACCAGGCATTTTGCTTTGTCGAGAATTCCGCTAGAATCCACACCATTTTTCAATAGGTAAAATAGTATGTCTGATAACCCGACGCCCGAATCTATCGCCAGAGCCTGGCTGGACGCTTCCGCCAAAACCGCTACAGAGAAGGATTTTGATGCGCATTTCGAGCTGATCTCCAAGCGCGTGCGTGTTACAGGCGTTCCCGGTTTTGAAAGCGTCGGCTACGAAGACTGGGCGAGACAGTCGAAACAGGAATTCAAGGATAATGTGCTTAAAAGCGTGAGCTACGAAGGTTTACAGTTGAGCGCCGCCAGTGAAAAACAGGTCATGTTTAAAACGCTGGAAACGGTTGTCGCCAATGATGGTGTGACCAAGCGGCATGGCGTCGAAATCGTGCTGGAAAAAGAGCCTGACGGAGTCTGGCGCGTGATTCAGGAGCGCGTTATGCCGCAGGGTGAAACAGAGCATTATGGGCTATTGTCATGAATCAGGACGTGAAACAAGAAAAACCATTCGACCCCAATGATCCCTGCCTGTTCTGCTATCCAAAACCACATGAAATACTGGCGGAAACAGAACACGCTTTGTTGATCAGCGATTCCTTTCCGGTCAGTCCAGGTCATTGTCTGGTCACGCCGCGTCGCCACATCAAAACCTATTTTGAATGCACTGAGGAAGAAAACCGCGAATTCCGAGAGTTGATTCTGCTCGCCAAGCAGCAGATTGAAGAGAAGCATTCGCCCGATGGCTACAACATTGGCTGCAACAACGGACTGGCGGCGGGGCAAAGCGTGATGCATCTGCATATTCATATCATCCCGCGCTATAAGGGCGACGTGGAAAACCCCAAAGGCGGCGTACGTTGGGTGATACCCAGGAATTCGCAGTATCAGTTGCCGAAGTGATAAATGTCTGAGTGCTTGAAAATTACCGCGAGTTTAAGCCCTTATCTTTTTCAAGCCCTTTCTGAGAAATGCGATGATCGATGTTTGCCTTTTTTCTTCTGCTTCAGGGGCGCGAGTGCAAACCACGTTCCAGCGTCGTCGGCGCTCTGACATCCAGTCTTGTTTATAGTGGTCATTGCCAGTGAGAAAATCAATTTCTTCCACCTTGTCGATGTCGATGACATATTCCATCATGCGCCGGGTGAGTATTGAGCCGGGGGAATAATGCTTCCAGGCTTTGTCGTAGGCGAGTTTGAATATACTGGCTTTTTTGTGAACGACAAACCAGATTTGCGCGGCGACAGGCTGTTCGTCAATGCTGAGAATGGCGAGGCGCGCCCAGTCCAGTCTGGCAAAGCGAGAAATAAAACCGTTAATCACCTGTTTAAAACGCTCGTTTCGTTTCCAGCTTGCCTGATAGACCGTGTAGTAATCGGTCATCGCCTGTGGAATTTCCTCGCCCCTGTGAATTTTAATATCGAAGCCGTGTTCGCGTTCGAGTTTGCGTTGTTTGCGGGCAATGGTGTTGCGTAGTCTGGATGGTCGCGCCGCCAGGTATTCTGTAGATGACTGGCCTTGTAATGAGTGACGCCAATTGAAAAATTGCGCATAGTTGGCGCAGTCAATACCAATGGATTCCAGGGCGTGTTGCAGTGAATTTATGTTGTTGTCATCTTCTGCAAAGGGGCCTAGTTTCAGGCTGCCAAACGGTAGTTCGCTGACGCCCTTCGCCAGGCAGTCGATAATTGCCTGTTGATTTTCATTTACGATAAGCAGGGTAAACAGCGATGTGTATATATGCCCTAAACTGAACCACTCCCTGTTGCCTTGGTCCTGTTTTATTAAGGGCAGAATCGCCAGAACTTGATCTTTTGCTGGCGATTCATTTTCGATTACACAGGCCAGCAACATGCTTTGACCATGAGTCAGCGCAGTTGCAGTCAGGTTCTCAAACCACGGGCGCGAGAAAAACAGACTGTCTTTTTCAGACTGGGTGAACAGTGCATCGCCTGAGCGCGGCAGTTGATCCCAGGCATCGAAGCATTTGAATTCCACTGGTTTGGGTCGGGTTCCTTGATTCAGTCGGACTCCTGGCAGGCTGTTGAAATTCTACTTGGACGGCGCGATACTGCGTTAAAATAGACCTCAAAATGCTCATTTACTCCAGTAAACTGCGCTTTTTCGGTCTATTTTGCCTTGTCTCGCACTCGCCT
>JANTHA010000310.1 GCA_024762625.1 Thiotrichaceae bacterium | reverse complement strand
TTTTGCCGATACTGAATCGCGGCGTTTTCAAGATTGATCCCAGGGATATTTACCAGCTCAAATATGCAAAAGAATTGAATCTGCAGAATAAAGAGCTACTTGCGCTGGTCAACCATTATTCCGGCAACTCATCCTATTCATCCAGAATGATGTCCCGCTATATGATTGATGGCGCTGTGTTGGGTAATAAGGAACATATCGCAGCGATGATTCAGGATGCGCAATTCAACGCTAATCAACCCAGTAATTTTTATTGCGCCGCCTGCGGGCTTGCCGTTGCCTCCGATGGCCTGCTTGGCATGCCTTTGATCAATGCGGCAAAACGCGGCAAGGTAATTATCCGCACCTTGCCTGAGGGTGGTTTTGTTTTACAACGACAAGACCGGAAGGTGGCGAGACAATGAATGCGTCAATTCGGACAAACCTGACAAAAAGGGTAGTAAAGCAGGATCAGGCATTGTACAACGAGCAACGCGTGTTTAAGGCGGAATATTTTTTGAGCATCTGTTTAGTCCTGGCGATGGGTTTTTTAGGCTCGCAAAAGCTGATACAAAGCCTCTGGAGCAAATCCTCTGCGGTAAATGTGTATGCAGCTAAAGCAGCGGTATGTGAAGGCGGTTTCCGCCTGCCTGGCGTGTCGTGTCAACAAGTCAATGTTGATGCGAATGCAAATGCTGAAGCGACTCAGGATGAGAAAGAAAAACATGCGTCGTCTGCAGATGGCGGAGCGCCCCAAGGTCTTGCCCAAACGATTAACAAAGTTCGGATGGTGGAGCCATTGCCGAATGCGGGTGACCGCTCCCTACGCGAACAATTCGCTGCGCTTCCGGATTTGAAATCCGCCATTTTGCAACTGCGCTGGACGGGAAATAATGATCAGGAAGCGGCGCGTTTGCTTTCGATCATCGGTACGCTGGGCTATGGAAGACAGGCTGACTCCTACCAGAACCAGTTTGCCGCGCCCGCCATTGTCAAGTTGCTGGATCCGGTTTGGGAAAAGTACCCTGATCTGGTCGCCGCTTCACATTGCCTGTATTGTGGCAGCTTTTTTGAACAGGTTACCGTTCCGCTGGTGTCCTCGGGCACATGGGAAGAAGACTGGCTGAAACGCATAATGGCGGGCCACCCCCGCTTACTCCGCGTGGTTTATGATGCGGGTCAGGTCGACATACAAGCATTGCGCCGCATTGCTGCTCTGCAAGCGGAATTGTTATCCGCCGGAGATGGCCAAACGCCTGGATTCATTGGCGATATATTATTAAGTGACGGCAAGCTGGATCTGTTGCATACCTGGTCAACCAAGGGTTTGAATGGACATTACGCCTTTGCCAGTGTGCAGGATCTGGATTCTCTGCCGCGTGATTTGATAAAAGACGCCTGGTATTCAGCCGTGAGAGCCGGGGATGATAGCCCGCGCCTGACGCGATATCTGGTAGCCCACGGTTATCGACCGGCGCTGCGTTGGCTAATCTGGTTGGCTGCAGGCAATGTAAAATACATTCAATCTTATCAATACAGTCGCAATGAGAAAGACCGGTATCAGGCTTTTCTGAAAACATATCTGGATTTTCCCGTGAACAGCTTCACCGATCTGGCCGGATTTTACAGTGAAAACTGGCAAAAGATCACTTGGGACAAGGCGCTTAAACGCTGGATTCTCAGGCGCTGATTATATGGCGTAATGACGTAGCTTAAAGCAAGCTTATTTAGCTCAGTCATGTTGCTGGCGCAGCGCTAGTCTGCCTTCATACGACAATAACAGTAAACAAACTGCTGCACTGAACTATCCGGCGTGATGTGCTCTTCTATGCCGTGCTCCAGCAGGGTGAAGGCGGCGCCAAATTCCTGATGCAGGGTATGATGATCATAGCGTACGATAGGTAGACCGCTGCACATTAGCGGACCTTCCGGGCCGAAAGTTGAAATAATGACTTTTCCGCCGGGTTTCAATGCATTGACAAGCTGCTTAACATAGGCCTTGCGATCATTTTTATCGGTTAAAAAATGGAATACCGCGCGGTCGTGCCACAAATCGTAGCGATGTTTCTCAAGCCTGGCTTCCAGTATATTGGCTGAGAGCCAGTTGACCTTATCCTGTTTTTCGCCGAGGCGTTGTCTGGCGACTTCAAGCGCCGCTTGTGAAATATCCAGCACATCAATGTTGCGGTAGCCTGAGTCGAGTAGATCGTCCACCAGAGTGGATGCGCCCGCACCGACGTCGATAAGATGCGCCTGTTTGTCCTTAAGGCATTGTCTGATCAGATTCAGCGAGGTTTCGGCGTGTTCCTGAAACCAGCTGACCCGTTTCGGGTCTTTTTTGCGGTAAATCTCCCGCCAGTGTGTTTTTGGGTTCATATTGACTTTATAGCAGATTTGGGCCATTGGTTCACGCCCATGCCGGGCTCGCTCAAATGCTGCAGCTTGAGCTTATTCGTTAAGCTTTTAATTTATGATTTAAATAGCACCAAGAATTTTATCTCACCCGGGCATATCTACACTTTCTTTCTTGCACTGACTCAGGCGCTTTGGCTGCCTTTGACTTTAGGGCACCTCTATTAATAGGGTGCTTCTTCTGGCAACGCCAAAAAATCAGAATCAAGGCGTAGTCATGCAGGGATACTCATGTCTCTCAAATGACTACAACGTAGAGTCTGGTTTTTTGG
>JANTHA010000309.1 GCA_024762625.1 Thiotrichaceae bacterium | reverse complement strand
ATCACAGCAAACTCAATTGAGAGACTCGTTGCATCATGCTAAAAGGGCTATCCCTGCATGACTACGCCTTGATTCTGATTTTTTTGGCGTTGCCAGAAGAAGTACCCTATTACTAGAGGTGCCCTATAGTGTTTTATTTTTCGAAATTGTAATAGCGGCAACATCTTAAGGGAGACGCTTTGCAAATCAAGCAATACCAGACTTTTGAGTCAGGCATAATGGTCAGGCGACAACCGCTAAAAGCGCTATTCCGCTTGTTGGCGAAGCTGGTGTTGTTCCTTGTGATCTTGTTTTTTCTGCTATTGCTGGTATTCCGCTGGGCGCCGATTCCGACATCCGCATTAATTCACCAGCAAAATGCCCTCGCGGAAAAGTCGCCTAAAATCTACAAACCTGCGCGCTATACCTGGGTAAGCTGGGATAAAATATCTCCCAATCTGGCTCTGGCCGTGATCGCAGCGGAGGATCAGCGTTTTCCTAAGCACTGGGGCATAGACACCATTGAAATCAAGCAGGCGCTTAAAGATAGCCGCATTGATGGCAAAACGCCGCGCGGCGCAAGCACCATTACCCAGCAGGTTGCCAAAAACCTGTTTCTCTGGAATGAACGCAGTTATACGCGAAAACTGCTCGAAATCGGTTTAAGCATTACCCTGGAACTGGTCTGGTCAAAACGCCGTATTCTAGAGGTCTACCTGAATATTGCACAGTTTGGCAACGCCATTTTTGGCGCCGAGGAAGCCAGCAGGCAGCTGTTTGACAAGACGCCCGCCGAGCTAAGCATAGAAGAAGCGGCGATGCTCGCAGCGGTGCTGCCAAAACCGGCAGTCTACAAGGTTGATAAGCCTACGCCTCATCTGCTTAAAAAACAGCAATGGATACTCAAGCAAATGAAGCAGCTTGGCGGAACAAATTATCTGACGAAGCTATAAACCATTGAGTCTTTATGCTTTTTGGATGATAAACAAACGCCTAATCCGCACTCTCATCAACAGGCAGACCGGTTGTTTCTTTGCTGGCGACCTGTCCGGATTTGACCGCTTTGTCTGATTTTGTATTGACAGTCACTGTCTGTGGTTTTTCCTTGCCCGAATTGAGTTTGATAAATTTTTCCAGAGAATCTGTGGATACAATGCCAGGCTGGGCGGCTACCAGCGCGCCTTTGGGGTCGAACAGGATAAAGGTTGGGGTGCCCATAAGCGGCTCGCCCAGGCTTTTTTGCATCCAGACGTTCATTTCGACATAGTTGGTGATCAGTGTTGGAAATTTAATATCGTATTCGGCAATGAAATCTTCCGCGTCTTCGATGCCGTTTTGTGTATCCAGCGAAATGCCCAGAATGCGCGCATTTTTCAGCTTGCCGTCAAATTTGACCATATCGGGCATGTGCATGCGACAGGCTTGACAGCCTGATTCCCAGACTTCGACGATGGTCCACTTATCCTTGCCGATATGGTTCGATATAAAATCCTGCTTTCCTTCAAGATTGGTAAATGCGTGAGCGGAAAAAGAGGCGCTGAACAGTAGCGTCGCGAAAAGAAATTGATAGAGTGATCTGACAAGAGGTGTAATAATAGTTTTCACTGAATGATTCCTGGATAAATTAATAATGTATTTGAAGATTAATGAAGACTAAGATTCTTCGATAAACTCGTTAAGATAAATTCGATAACATAGCCGCTCATGAGTTCCATAACAGTTTATAATTAATGAATAACCCATCTTGAAAACAGGCGCAATGCGACAAGGGAAAAAATTTGAAAAAAGCTTATTTGTATAAAACTTCTCCTTCTATTTCATCCGGAATTGCTGCTGTTTTGTTTGATCTGGATGGAACCCTGCTGGATACCGCGCCCGATATGACCCATGCGCTGAATCTATTGCTTGAGGAGGAAGGCTTAAAACCTTTAGCCTATGAGCAATGTCGGGATCATGTCTCGCATGGTTCGATCGCCATGGTTAAACTCGGCTTCGGCGATGCGCAATCGCCAGCTGATCTGGAGCGCCGACGTCAGCGATTCCTGCATTTATACGAGAAAAATCTGTGTGTGGATACAAAATGTTTCGATGGCATGGATGAAACGCTCAATTCCCTGGAGGAAAAGGGTATACATTGGGGCGTGGTGACTAACAAGCCGGCGTTTTTAACCGACCCTCTCTTGCAGCAGCTGGGTTTGTATGAACGTGCGTGTAGCGTGATTTCAGGGGATACTATCGCCCAGCGCAAACCTGATCCCGCGCCCATGTATCTTGCTGCGCAACAATGCGCCTGTCTGGCGACCGAGTGTGTGTATGTGGGCGATGCGGAACGTGATATTGAAGCCGGAAATCGCGCCAACATGCGCACATTGCTGGCAAGCTATGGCTATATTGACAAGACACAGACGCCGCAGGAATGGGGCGCGGATGGCATTGTTGAGCATCCCGCCGAGATTCTGGACTGGCTTGACGACAGTTGTGAACTTATATATGCCTGAGTCGCAATCTAATGATTTCATTAGATTCAGCCACTGCTGTCCCGTTAACTTTATCAGTAGATTTCGTAGCCTATAAAGACTGATTTTCTTATAAGCAATGGTGCATGGCTACGAGGCACTTTTCTGTCAACAGCTACAGAAAAGTACCCAAAAGAAAGCCGCCCGGTTAACAAGCCGCAAGCGGTTCCCTGCGCTAC
>JANTHA010000308.1 GCA_024762625.1 Thiotrichaceae bacterium | reverse complement strand
GAGTTATCCGTTTTAAAAAACAAAACGGTAAGCTCACTAAATTTATTTGCGGGGTCAAGTTATATTCATTTTTGCTGTGGTATTATTATGCGCCTATGGCTGAAATGATCCCGGAATATGCCGTTCACGCCTCAGCGGCGGCGGAAGCGCTCTATCAAAACCTGTCGCGAATGCTTCGTTCGGGGTATAAGGTAGTGCAATATCTGCATTCTCGTCAAAATCATATCAACCCGTCGAATCAAAGCGATCATTTTTCCCTGTTCTGGATACAAAAATCACAACAGTCGCTGTTTGTTTATGTCTCGCACAGCAATGTTTCGCATACCAACAAGGCCAATCCAGGAATTGATAAAAACAACAAGGATACGCTTGCGGCCGATATAAATAAAAACATGGAAATCAGGAATATCCTGAAATTTCAACAGTCGCTTCTACCTGCGGGATTATTGCCTCACAAAGCCAGGCTAGTTCCATTCCTGGCGTTTTTTCCTCAGGCCGATGACCAGCAAATAAAGTTAGGCATAAAATCACATGGTCTGTTTCTTGCAGGTCGGCAGTCGATGCAGGGAAAAGAATTATTGACCTTATTGCGCACGCGCATCGGTATAGTCGCCACGCCCTTTGTCATCAAACGCCTGCAAACGGTTTTCAGCCCTGAACTCATAATGAAACCGCACACTTCCTGGACTTCAGGGAATGAAGATAGAAAACTGTTTGATGAGCATCAGGAAATCGCCATCAAAAGCGAACTCTATTTGCCTATTGACGCAAGACGAAGCAATAACTACAACCTGCGGGTTTTAAACGGTGTGGCGGGAAGCGGTAAAACCCGGGTTGTGATTCATCGCGCATACCTTATTCGTACGCTCTTCCCTGCAAAGAAGGTGCTCATCTTGTGCCATAATCAAGCGATTAAACAGCTTATCAAAAGACGCTACCAGGCGCTTAACCCAGGGGATAGAAAAATAAAAATCAATTCATTTTCAGAATGGAGCCGCAAAAACTTCAACGCCAAACAAAAACTGGTTTTTGAAGAAACGCAGACTAAAATCCTGGAAATTGCCTATCGACGCCACCTGAAAGATACGGGCTTGACAACAGACCAATTCGTAGCCGAAATAAACCATGTTAACAAGCAGCTTATTTTTAACGAAGCCGACTACCTTGCAAGCCATGCCGCGCAAACTAAATATAAAAATAAAGAACTATTGCATAAAATATGGCTCGCCATGGCAACGGTAAAAAACGAGCTTAAACGACAACACCGTATGCTTTGGAGCGAACTGCCTAAACAACTGTTGCAAAGCGTTAATGAAGGCAGACTGCTGGAGCATTACGATCATATTCTGATTGATGAAGCGCAATATTTTACCCCGGTTCAGTTTGAGCTAATAAAAAAATCACTTAAACAACACTCTGGACAGCTTTATCTAGCCTTCGACGAAAATCAGTCATTTCTGAAAAGTCGCTTACACCTGCAGGATACCGGACTGGATTTGCGCGAGCACAGTATACAGTTACAATCCAGCTACCGACTCAATCCCGCCATTATGCGCGCCGCACACGCCGTCCATCACAATCAATTACCCGATCTTACGGATGATATAATCGCCCGTTGCGGCGTTGGTAAATGCAAGGAAATTAAACCACGCGTGCTGCATTTTTCATCACGGCAAAATGAGCAAGCCAGATTATTCAAGGAAATCCACGATCTGTTAAACCCTGCGAATCAACCTCGTGTTGCTGAAAAAGACATCCTGATTCTCACTACCAATACGCAAGACGCAGAGCCTCTGGCGTCAAGCATTAAACAAAATCTGAAACTGACTGTGGATTTAGCGACGTTTGCACAAAACCATTCAAACGCCTTGCGAGTCTGCCCACTTGAATCGGCGACAGGACTCGAAAGCCGCATCGTATTTATTACGGGAGTTCAGGATCTTTTTTCATCAGCAAAAACCACAGAAGAACCGACAATGGAACTGATAGAAAATACGCGAAAACTGTATATGGGCATGACGCGCGCCACTCAGCAGCTCAGCCTGATGCTGACTGTAGAAACAATTCCTGACGCCCTATTCTCAGAAACGATTGACATCCCCACCTTAACCAATAAACACAAGCGACAGACAGCGTCTATTAATTATTTACAAAGCGCTGGATAGGCTGAGACAAAGTCCACCACTCCTTATTCATCACTCATCGCGCGTATAAATTTGTCGCTGATTCAAAGGCTGAATTGGTCTTTGGTTAGTCCCTCCAGCGGCTTCCAATAAGGCATCAAGCTGCTTTTGAGAAACCGAAAGTCTTTTTTTCATTATTATCCACTTAACGTCTTCGCTACAGGGTGGTTTCGTCAATGAACCCGGATAGTAATAATATGACTTATTAATGGGTAATAAACCACAGGCGCCTATTTCAGGCGCTATTCCACATGTCGTATTTGTGGTTGGCGTTTTTACAATAGTTTCAGGGTCGCCGCGTTTCGGCAATTGATCAATTAACTTCGCCAATGCCGAATTTGCTTGTCTGACTTTAAACAAGGTGCTGACAATTAAAAAATCACCCGCCTCGTTTTGATGCACAAACTGTGCTTCCATGTCAGCTGGTTCATTATTCAATTGATGTTCGGCAGGTAGATGAAATTCCAGGTACTTGAAGTTGTATACACGACGTTTAAACACCAGTTTATTGTTCCGCCCCGCAGTCACACGCATACCCTTTCCGGTATTTAATACCGTT
>JANTHA010000307.1 GCA_024762625.1 Thiotrichaceae bacterium | reverse complement strand
GATCCTGGATTAGCGTCGGGAACTGATAAAACAGCATCTCTCCTATCCTGCCGCCTGCAATGACGCCGATTGCGCCATAGAACATCATGTCGTCCACTTGCTCCGGCGTTACAGGGCTGCCGGGTTTGCGCGCGCGCATCCGGCCAAGTATCAAAAAGGCGATAAAACCAATCACATACATTAGACCATACCAGCGTACGCCTGTGGTTTCGGTAAAGTGGATCAGTATCGGGTCTATCTGGGGGTAGATCAGCATAATTGAATTCTTTTGTATAGGGCGTCGTTATCCTGGTTAAAAAAAACAGCGCTAGAAAAACAGCCTGTTTAATTCCGCGCCGGGGTCATCCGCGCGCATGAAGGCTTCACCAACCAGAAAGGCGTTCACCTGATTGTCGCGCATTAACTGTACATCCGCGACCGTGTGGATGCCGCTTTCAGTAACAACAATGCGCTCATCCGGGATTTGCACGAGTAACTCAAGGGTCGTGTTCAATGAGGTTTCAAAGCTGCGCAGGTTGCGGTTGTTAATGCCGACCAGATCAGCCTGCAAGGGCAGGGCGCGATGTAGTTCTGTTTCATCGTGGACTTCAATCAGTACATCCATGCCGAGCTCGCGAGCCAGCTGATAGAGTTCGCCCATTTGTCTATCATCCAGAACAGCGACAATGAGTAAAATACAATCAGCTCCGATGGCGCGCGCTTCATAAACCTGATAAGGGTCGATGATGAAATCCTTGCGAATGACCGGCAGATCGCAGGCAGCCCTGGCCTGTTTCAGGTATTCATCGGAGCCCTGAAAAAAATCAATATCGGTCAATACCGATAAACAGCTTGCGCCGCCCGCCTGGTAGCTGGCGGCGATTTCGGCTGGAATAAAGTTCTCGCGTATAACGCCCTTGCTGGGCGAGGCTTTTTTGATTTCGGCAATCACCGCAGGCTCTCCAGCTGCGATGCGTTTTTTCATGGCGTCAACAAAGCCGCGCGGCGCTGAGGCGCTTTTTGAGTCGCTGACAAGCGCATCCAGGCTTTTATTTGTTTGTCGCTCATGAATTTCCTGTTGTTTGCGCTGGATGATTTTTTTGAGTATGTCCGGGGTATCGCTCATAAGTTTTCAGTAGAAGAGTTGAAAGTACTGGAAGATTAAATTAGAAACTATTGGATTTATTGATTAAATCAAGTAGTTTTTGGCGAGCTTCGCCCGATTCGATGAGCGCTAGCGCGCGTTCCACGCCAGCCTGGTGCGACGCCTCAAGGCCTGCAACATAGATGGCTGCGCCTGCATTCAGCGCGACAATATCACGCGCCGGGCCGGGTTCGTTGTTCTTCAACACCGAGTTAACCATTTCCAGGCTTTGCTGGGCGTTTTGTACGCGTATTTTAGAAATCGGGTGTTGAACCATGCCAAAATCTTCCGGCTTGATGACGTATTCCGCGATGTCGCCGTCCTTGAGTTCGGCAACCGATGTCGCAGAGGCGATGCTGATCTCATCCATGCCATCATCGGCGTGAACCACCATCACATGATGACTGCCGAGTTTTTTCAGCACCTCGGCCAGAGGTAGAACCCATTCCTTGCTGAATACGCCCAGCACCTGATTTGGCGTACCTGCCGGATTGGTTAGCGGGCCGAGTAGATTAAACAGTGTGCGCA
The DNA here is from genome assembly GCA_024762625.1 of Thiotrichaceae bacterium. GTDB lineage: Bacteria > Pseudomonadota > Gammaproteobacteria > Thiotrichales > Thiotrichaceae > Cocleimonas. The sequence continues at coordinate 1,103 of JANTHA010000307.1, read as the reverse complement.
CACCCATTTCCTTACGCGGGCCGATCGCATGTTTCATGGCGCTGTGATGCAAAGGGGCGAACATGAAGCCGACGCCGATATCCTCGACACATTCGCGCACCTGATCCGCCGTCAATTCCAGATTAACGCCAGCCGCTTCCAGAAGATCAGCTGCGCCGGACTTGCTGGAAATCGAACGGTTGCCATGTTTGGCGACGCGCCCGCCCGCTGCAGAAACGACAAAACAGCTTGCAGTAGAAACATTAAAGGTGCCGCTGCCGTCGCCGCCGGTTCCGACAATTTCGACCAGATTATGCGTGTCGCTGATCTTGACGGGGGTCGCCAGTGAGCGCATCACCTGGGCAGCCGCCGTAATTTCATCCACCGTTTCGCCTTTCATGCGCATGCCTATCAGAAATCCGCCGATTTGCGCGTCGCTGGCTTTTCCTGTCATGATCTGCTGCATTGCCTCGCTCATTTCTTCAGGCATGAGGTCTTGTTTTTCGATGATTTTCTGAATTGCGGACTGGATGGTCATGATGAGATTTTACTGAGTTTTGATTGGGTTGGGATAGTAGCATGGTAAATTAGAGTCGTCATTATTTCATGCCTGTGGTGTGTTTGCTTTTACTTGTATACCTCGCCAAGATTCGCAATCTGTTGTTTAATTTTTTTACGCAATTCAGGCGGCCCAATGACTTCTACCTGATCGCCGTATTTGAGAATGTCGCCAATCAGTTCCAGGTCGCTGCCGTAAGGAATTTCGAGCTGATAGCTGCCATCTTTGAGCCAGCTTCCTTTTTGGTTCGGATGCCAGGTTTCTTCAGCGACCCACTGGGCGCGGTGTGGTGTGAATTTGAGCATGGCGGTATGCGTTGCTTCACCGCCGAAAATGCCAAAGGTGCGCGTGTAATGACGATTGAGTTGCGCCTGACTGATTTTTTTGTATTGATTGGGTTGATGCAGTTTGAGTGATTTTATGCGCTCCAGCGCAAAGGTTCTGAGCGCGTTTTTTTCGTGGCACCAGGCATCCAGATACCAGTTGTCGCGGTAATGAGTAAGCCGTTGTGGAGAGAGCAGGCGGGAGCGCAGCCCGGAAGCCTGTCCGGAGCGGGGATCATATT
>JANTHA010000306.1 GCA_024762625.1 Thiotrichaceae bacterium | reverse complement strand
CGCCAGAAAATACAGCAAAAGAAGACATTCCTGAGTTAAATTACCCACATAAAAAAGCCACCATCAAGGTGGCTTTTTTATGTATTGCTTTCTCTCAGGCCATCCCAAAACAAGCAGTTTTATACAATGAAACAAACATTACGCAATCAATTACAGCAACGACGCAGAAATTTAAGCCCAAAGCAACAAAAAGAAAAGTCGCAGAAAACGGCCAGCAACCTCGCCCAATCAAACATCTTTAAAAAAGCCAGTCGCATTGCCTTTTACCTGGCGGTCAATGCGGAAGCTGACCCATCCTCACTAAGAAATAGCAAGACTAAATCAAGCAGTCAATTTTATTTACCGGTACTCGCCAAAAACAAAAATCAGGGGCTGCTGTTCGCCCCATTGAACGACGACAGTGAATTTGAAGCCAATCAATTTTCCATTCCTGAACCCATCTGCCCTGCCGATGAACTCGTCAAGGCAGAGCAACTTGACCTGATCGTCATGCCATTGCTTGGCTTTGATAAGCGGGGCAACAGACTGGGTATGGGCGGCGGCTTTTACGACCGTAGCCTGGCGTTTAAAAACGAACAAAACCCCGCACCAACCAAACCTGTGCTAGCTGGTTTCGCCTACGCATGTCAGGAAATCGACGAACTGGATAGCGAGTCCTGGGATGTCAAGCTGGACTATATTGTCACTGAAGAAGGCATTATTACAACCAAAGACATTTAACCCGGCAATATAAAACAGGCAGACCAATACCCGATATTAAACTAATGCCCCTGAATCAAATCTGCTGACCTTGCGGCGAAACCGGTTTTGGCTGCTTGCCAGATGGCGACTTATCTGGAAAAGAATCCAGCGGCCTGGAAAGCTCTTGCTTTAGTTTATCAGCGCTTTCCTCCAACGCCTCGCCAATTTCATTTAGCGACTCGGATAAAGCCTTATCAAGCTCTTTAACGCCTTTCTGCATCAATCCATTAAGCTGATCAAACACATTATCAACAGTCCTTCTGGCAATAGAGCCCAACGTTTTTTTAACATCGACGCGCCAGCCGTATCTGGTCTTGATCAGCTCGGTTTTCCCCGGAATTTTTACCCCGCCTGTTCCGCCTTTTCCTGCCTCGGCGATGTAAAGCGTAACATCGATTTCCGACTGTGTTTCTCCCTGCAGGATCTCGCCAAGTTCATGGCGTTGCGGATGAAACTTGTCGCTATTAAAATACTTCAGGTAGTTAACCGTATCCCATACTGACAAGTCCTTTGCTTTTTCCATATCGCGCTGCTCAATGGCTCGCCAGAATTCATCCGCCACACCTTTTGGCGTAGAAGGCGCCCCTTGACAGGCGCTTAACATCATAAGCACAAACAGCGCCAAAAAGGGTACCGTAAAAATACCAAGCGCTTTATTTTTTTTCGCCATAATCTTCATGCCAGCTCTCCAAATATCAAACCTGCATTTGAGGACACGCGCTTCAAATGGGTCTTTTTAATCCTGTTTTCTAGTAAGACAGTATTATTAACAATAGTTTCAACTCTGAGAAAATTAGGGGTATAACCCGTATAGCGCATCTGACCTTGATCCCCATAAACCTGGGGACTCTCCCATAGAACCTCAACTTCCCTGCCAAGCTGGTCGTTTATTGCGTCCTGCCTCATTTGATCCGCCAAGTTATGCAATTGAGCGCTACGTCGTTTCGCTATATCGCCGCCCACGGGGCCAGGCAGGCGCGCGGCCTTGGTGCCTTCCCGGGGCGAATAAGAGAAGATATGCACATGCGCAAAACCAATGGATTTCACTGTTTTCAAGGTTTGGCGCCATTCTTCATCCGTCTCCCCTGGAAAGCCAACGATAATATCCGTAGTAACATTAAAATCCTCAATGGCTTTACGCGCCTGCTCAACCAATAAAATAAATTCTCCGGTTTTACAACGTCTCGACATGCGTCTTAACACGGAATCAGCGCCGCTTTGCAAGGGTAGATGCATATGAGGCATCAAACGTTTGTTTTCAAACAATTCGAAAAAGTTTTCCGGCAAATCCCATGGCTCCACTGATGCAAAACGGATTCTTGGCATATCCGTCTGCTTTAAAAGAGTATCCACCAGTTGATACAATGAGCTTCCAATATCGCTCCCATAACCACCAACATGAACGCCCGTCAGCACGATCTCCTGTATTCCCTGCTGCGCCAGCTCATTAACCTGATCGACAATGTCATTCAGAGTTCTGCTGCGCTCTTCCCCGCGCGCCACGGTCACGATGCAAAATGTACAGCGATAACGACAACCATCCTGCACCTTGATAAAAGCGCGTTGCCGACCGCGAATAAAGAGCGAATTCTCATCCGGATCCATCGCCTGCAAGGGCATGGTGTTTGCAGAAAAAGCTTCAATCACCCTGTCAGGCAATGCGTCCTTTTCCTGATTGCTCACAACCAGATCAACACCGAGCCGTTCGGCGACGCTTTTCGCTTCAAGCGTTGCATAGCAACCGCTAACAACCAGCTTTGACTGCGGGTTTTCGCGGTGTAAACGATTCATGAGTTTTCGGGATTTCCTGGTGGCGTCAACCGTGACCGCACAGGTGTTGACGACCACGACATCGGCTTCATCCGACTGCGCTGTTACAAAATGCCCCTGTTGTCTAAATTGTTGCGACCATTGTTCCAGCTCCGCCTCATTAAGACGACAGCCTAACGCTTTTAAATGTATTTTCATGGAATTGACATTACCATTATCATTGCAAGATACGCAAAAAAGCCAC
>JANTHA010000305.1 GCA_024762625.1 Thiotrichaceae bacterium | reverse complement strand
TGAAATTACTCGTCTTCGTCGACAAATGTGCCAATGGGTTGCTTTTCAACAGCTTCGATTTCACTGTCCGCATCCGGCACCACGGACACTTTGAGAACGCCATCAACTTCGGAATGTAGGTGGATGCCTACGTCGAAGTCGCCCAGAGTGCGGATCGGGCCATCCGGCATGCGAATTTCGCGAAGTTCAATATTGCCGCCCTTTTCAATGACAGCATCCATGATGGTGTGATTGGAAACCGAGCCAAACAGTTTTCCTTCCTGACCGGCGCGTACTTCGATGGTAAGCTCCATGCCATCCAGTTCCTTAAGACGGGCTGTCGCCGCCGCCGCTGCATCCGCTTGCGCTTTTTCAAGTTCTGAACGAATGGTCTCGAAATGTTCGATATTTTCTTTCGTGGCGACTTTTGCTTTCTTCTGGGGAACCAGGTAATTGCGGGCAAAACCGGCTTTTACGTCAACGATATCGCCCAGTGCGCCCAGGTTGTCAATTCTTTCCATTAATATAACTTGCATAGGTTTCACCTTTTTGACCACATGGTCATTCTCAATAGTTTGTAGATGCTTGTTTTAACTTACGGGATGGGTTTATCGCTCTGGCAGTTTCTTTCTGAAATCTGCAAAGTTGTCGATAATGCCGAAAGTCGCCAGCAAAACAATCATTTGTATTAATAATAAAAACATCAGTCCATAAAGCCCTATGAGCCATGTACTGTTTAAATTTAACTGTTTAACAACACCATGCGCCAGTGATAATCCCTGAAACATGAATACTGCAATGCCTACCATTAGCAGTTCAACGGGAAGTTGCCAGCCCGTTAAAACTGCAATGACCACCACGATTAGAAACGCGATGGCTGCTGGTTTGCCAATCCGGATTTGGCGAAATTCTTTTCCAAACCCGCCGGGGTTATACAGCCTGGCCTGCCAGTTTCTTGCAATCATCAATGAGAGGATTGCAAAAATGGAAAAAGTCGCTGCAAAGGTCCCGGTCGCCCATTTCGCAGCTTGAGTCATGTATTCTTCCATTTTGCTATCTGGTAAACCGTACATCTGCTGAAGCGCAGGTTTGAAGTTGTCCAATAGCGGTTTCCAGTAGCTTGCAGCATCCGGGTAAATCAGATGAAACACAATAACGCCGCTGCCGGCGAGTATAAAAACCAGTTGTAGTGTTTTATCCCATGAACGACTCATTGCCAGGATGCTGGCAATCAGCACCATGGGAATCAGGCTGCTTAATCCTGCAAACAGGCCAGAAGCAAAACTCTGTTTCAGTAAAACCGAAACGATGGCGATTGTTAATCCGCCCAGTAGCGCAAATAATGCGCCTTGTTGCCATCCTTGCCGGAGTGTAATCAGGCCGATGGCTGCATTGCTTAGGAGCGATATGGGCGGAATTAACAGCGAAAGTAGCGAAGAAATGACAACAAAAATTGCCGCCTGCATCCTTCCCGCCATGATATAAGCCGCCATAATGGCTCTGCCTTGCCAATAATCAGGCGACTAAATTACTTATGCTGATCCGTATAAGGAATCAGTGCTAAAAAACGCGCGCGTTTAATGGCGGTTGCCAGTTGGCGTTGATACTTTGCCTTGGTTCCGGTGACTCGACTGGGTACGATTTTACCGGTTTCGGTAATGTAGGCTTTTAGGGTATCCAGATCTTTATAATCAATCTGCTTGACGCCTTCTGCGGTAAAACGACAAAATTTTTGACGACGAAAATTACGTGACATGATGTTCTCCTGAATGACCGCTTAGGACTGGTTAAATGGCTTGGCGCCAGCTTTCTTTTCATTCTCTTTACTTAGAAGAGAAGGTTCGGCGACTGCTTCGTCCATGCGAACAGTCAGATTGCGCAATACTGCATCATTAAAGCGGAACAGGTCTTCCAGCTCGTTCAGGGTGTTGCTGTCACATTCTATGTTCATCAACACATAATGCGCCTTGTGCAGTTTGACAATCGGGTAGGCAAGCGGACGGCGTCCCCAGTCTTCAAGGCGGTGAACTGCGCCTTTATTATCTGTGATGAGCTTCTTGTAACGCTCGATCATGGTTGGAACCTGGTCGCTTTGATCCGGGTGCACAAGAAAAACGATTTCATAATGTCTCATGGTTTGCTCCTTTTGGACATTTGGCCGCTTACGTTTTATATCAGTCTGTTATTTGACGTATATAAATGAAAGCAGCAAGGAGAGGAATACTAATATTAATACTAATAACGGCGGTATTCCACGGAACGCGGCATTATTATGGAGTCTTTCAGAAAAGTCAATTCATGTTTGCGTCAGATCGGGAAATAGTGTGGATCTTGTCCTACACTTTGGATTATGGAGGTTTAATCATGATCCGTTCTTTACTCTGTGTGGAAAATTCAAGTTATGAAAGGGAGGCGCCGGAAGAGCGTTTAGCTCCTTTTCTCAGACAGTATTTTCCATCGTGTGCGTTGAATAGGGTTTCGAACAAAAAAGCGACAAGTCTGGATTTGCATAATAATCCGGTAGACTTGGTGCTAACTAAAGATAGATTTATCGAAAAATGGGCAAATACGATAGGTGTTGATGTCATCCTGTGGAAAAAATTATCCGACCTTGGCGCGAAACTGGATGCCTACTTACAATTGCAACGCTATCTGGAGCAATACCCCTTACAACTCGACCAATGGGTGTTGCGGGAAGTCATCCACAACGGTCAGGATGCCGTTATTTATCGCGCCCTTTTTAAACGGAGCCTGGTTGGGAGTATGGCTGAAAAAGAA
>JANTHA010000304.1 GCA_024762625.1 Thiotrichaceae bacterium | reverse complement strand
CAAGACCTTAAACCGGCAAATATACAAATATCCGGCTCAAGACTTTTCAACGAATCCGTATAGTTTAGGCGCAAACATTGAAATAAAGTACCTTACCCATGGGAGATTCCCGAATTTTTAATCTATCCCCTTATGGGTAGGCGGACAAATACAGACATTTCAACACAATGACGCTATATGGTTTTAGGGAATTGTAATAGATTCATGTTAGAATATCCCAATATTCTAAAATATCAAGCATTGTATAGTTACCCCATTTTTATCCTATTCTGCTTATGCAAAACCATCTTAATATTTAGACCAGCCCATGACTTCCACTAATCCAGTTAATCCAGTTTATAACCCGCTTATAGATCAAAACGACTACCTGAGCTGGAGAAAAGACAAGCTCGCCAATACGCCCGATTACCGGGATGCTGACCCGGCCGATTTATTTGTTGATATTGAAAACGCTTCTGATCCCACTCCGGAAGAGCTTGGACAAATATTAGCCGCCTGCGATAAAACCAATATGGCGCTTTATCGTTTAGCTACGCATTCTCCGATTGCCGACAAAAAAACCATTATCGCCCTGGCGCAAAAAACCGGCCTCAAGCAGCTTGATAAAAACCTGTGCGCAGACGAAGATAGCCTGACCTCCATTACCCGCACCTCCCACCAGGGTCAGCATAACTATATCCCTTATTCAAACAAACGCCTGAGCTGGCATACTGATGGTTATTACAATACGCCTGAACATCAAGTGCGCGGCATGTTGCTTCATTGCGCCACGCCCGCCAAAAGCGGTGGCGAATCGCTGTTGATGGACCATGAAATAGCCTACATTTTATTGCGCGATGAAAACCCGCGGTATATCGAGGCGCTGATGCAAGCCGATGCAATGACCATCCCCGCCAATGTCCTTGACGGCACGGTAATTCGCAAAGCGCAAAGCGGCCCGGTTTTTTCATTTAACCACAAGGGTCAGTTACATATGCGCTATTCCGCCAGAAAGCGCAACATTGAATGGAAGCAGGACGCCCATACATTAGAAGCAGTAGCCTTCCTTGACGAACTCTGGGAACAGGCTGCAAAGGGCCGGTCGCCTTATGTACTTAAATATACGCTGCAGGCGGGAGAAGGACTGATATGCAACAATATATTGCATTGCCGCACAGCTTTTGAGGATTTTGATGAACCATCCAAAAAACGGTTACTATATCGCGGCCGATATTATGATCGTGTTAATGAGTTTCAGGAATAAACAAAGATGCTTTCACTCAGCGAACTTTTACTAAAGGAAGGCGACACGCTTTCCAGTTTTGAAGATTTAAAAAAGGCTATACAAAAAACAGCGGTTGAAACAGGCGAGCTATACTTTCAGGTCGACATCGAACCGCCCGCTTATACAGACAGACCCAGCGACTGGCACGATCAGTTAAACCTGGCTTTTGAATCAGCACGGTAAATGTCATGTTCTGGGAAGAAGACGAAGATAAGACGCTACCCTACGCGATACCGGACGATGTCATTGATGTTAATTTCGCCATTAAATGCAAATCGTTGCCAATTAACCACGCCTGGGCCTTATCCCGTGAAGTTCTGAAAATACTACCCTGGATTGAAGACGAGCCTGTTGCAGGCATCCACCAGATTCATGTCGCAGAAAGCAATAACGGCTGGCTGCGACCGGAAGATGACGAGGAAAACGCTCTGCTCTATCCATCGCATCGTACAAAACTGAGCTTGCGGATTCCGGGCGACAGGTTTAAAGACGCACAGCAGCTAACTGGTCAAACGCTTGATATAGACGGCCACGAACTCACTACCGGAAAATCAAGAAAGAAGACCTTAAGCAATGCCGGGGTCATTTTTGCCCGCTATGTCGCCGGCGATGAAAATGAAGATGAAAACAGTTTTTTGCAAAGAATGCACAATGACATCCTGAGACTGACCGGCGTAAAAGTTAAAAAAATGCTGTGTGGAAAAAGCCACTCCATCAATACGCCTAACGGCCAGATTTTAACCCGCCACCTGATGATTGCCGACCTGGACAGCGAACCCTCGATAACGATTCAACAACAAGGTCTCGGCGATTATCGAGAACTTGGCTGTGGACTATTTATGCCCCATAAAGGCATAAAAACGCTTAAACCAACCGAGTAGCAAGGCTTTCACTTAAGGGCGCATCTATTGATGGAAGCATCCTTAAGTTCAAAATTTTTGTACAGAAAGCAAACAGGGGTTCTATGCGAACCCCCGCCCTATGCTATTAATTCAACATTATTCAATATTATTAATTAATAGCCGCCTTTGCGCGTTGTCGCAGGCAAACCCGCAACCTTCAAGCCTTGCTTACTAGGCGCGCGAGGAAACAGACTATATAAATCCTTCCCTTTCAGTTTCTCTCCCCAAACCTTGGACATATGCTTGGTGATGGCGCGCTCCATTGGCTGGTTGCCGCCGTTATTAATATACTCATCACGCAAATAGGCAATCACATCCATGTGTTTGTCAGTCAGCTCGATACCTTCAATCTCCGCTAAGGCCTTGCAAACATCCTCGTCCCAGTCAGTATGATTAACAAGATAACCTGCTTCAGTCGTTTCAATTGTTTTACCATTAACTTCGAGCGCCATAAAATCACCTCTTAATAAATTTAACTAACATTTTTTACTTACTATAAAATATCAGGCGCATAAGATGTCATAAACTTTCTTCGTTGTCATCCCCTCCTATACCAAGTAAATAAACACTCAATAATATTTCTATCCTATTA
>JANTHA010000303.1 GCA_024762625.1 Thiotrichaceae bacterium | reverse complement strand
CGGCTCAAGAGACAATAGGTCATACCATGCGCGCATTTTGAAGCCGTTATTAACGGTTACCGGCCGCACTGGCGCATGCGGGAAAATAAACTTGATGGCGAGCGATTCAGGTAATTTCAATTCAGGGACTATTGGAACAAAATCATGTCCGTCAGCCCCCAGGCCGTGGAGCCAGATTATGCTAAATTCAGTTTCATCAGCTGTTTTTACAATTTCACAGGGTAGTAACTCACTCATTGCTTGTAGCTCTGGGTTGTGTGTCGTCTTGGGCGTCATCATGGGCGCCAGTCTTCAATGCGTCGCTACCCATTTCCTTGAGCTTGCGCGTCAGGGTGTTGCGCCCCCAGCCTAGCAAATCAGATGCATCTTTTTTACGACCGCCGGTTTTTTGCATGGCGGCCTGTATGGCGATATGCTCGAACTCCGGGGTCAACGTATCCATGATCCTGGTTTCACCCAGATCCAGGCAACGGCGAATATGTTCCTTCAGTTGGTTTTGCCAGTTGTTGCTATTTTGATCTGCCGTTTCGGTGTGTTTTTGTAAATCGGGCGGTAGATCATCCAGGCCGATTTCTCTGCCCGTTGCCATCACCATCAACCAGCGGCTGATATTTTCCAGTTGTCGGACATTGCCCGGCCAGGCCAGCGTGGGCAGATAAGTCTGCGCCTCCTTACTCAGCTGTTTTGGCTCAAGTTGCATTTCTTCTGCAGCCTGGATCAGGAAGTGATTAAGCAATAATATAATATCATCGCCGCGTTCCCTGAGGGCGGGAATATGAACGCGAATAACATTCAGTCGGTGAAATAAATCCTCGCGGAATGAACCCGCCTTGACATGCTCTTCCAGATTCTGGTGGGTTGCCGCCACCACGCGTACATCAACCTTGATCGGGCGCGTGCCGCCGACGCGATAGAATTCTCCATCCGCAAGAACCCGCAGTAGTCGCGTCTGTAACTCGGCAGGCATATCGCCGATTTCATCGAGGAACAGGGTGCCTCCATTCGCCTGCTCGAAGCGCCCTTTGCGCTGCGCCTGGGCGCCTGTAAACGCGCCTTTCTCATGCCCAAATAGCTCGGACTCCAGAAGGTCTTTGGGTATTGCGGCGGTGTTAATCGCGATAAAAGGCTGGTCTGCGCGAGGACTATGCGTATGCAGCGCCTTGGCGACCAGCTCTTTGCCGGTTCCGGATTCGCCGGTGATCAGCACAGAAAGACTGGTTTTACTTAAGCGTCCAATGGTGCGGAACATTTGCTGCATGGCGGGAGATTTACCGATAATTTCCTGTTGGCTGATTTCATTCTCATCGTCTTCCAGAGCAATTGCATCGGCGTCGCCGGATTTGTTTTCACGTGAGACATCGCAGGCTCTTTTTGCGAGCGCGACCGCTTCATTGATATCAAAAGGCTTGGGTAAATAATCAAAAGCGCCTGTTTCAAAAGCCGAAACTGCGCTATCCATATCGGAATGAGCCGTCATGATAATCACTGGTAATTGCGGATGCTGCTCATGAATTTTTTTCATTAATTCAAAGCCATCCATGTCAGGCATGCGGATATCCGAAAAAATCGCTTCAGGCAACTCCGATTCGCTTGATGCTTGCAAGGCGTACAGCAGATCCCTTGGGTGTTCAAAAGCCTGAACATTCATTTGCGCCTTTTCCAGAGCGCGTTGCAATACCCAGCGTATTGACTGGTCGTCATCAACTATCCAGATTCTCTCAGGCATTAGAAACCCCGCTATTATTTTCTGATTTCGCTCTTGAGGCATTGACGCCGCTGTTGTCATCTTTACCTGCATCCACCGGCAAAAGCAAAATGAAGCATGTTTCGCCCTCTGTTGACTTGAACTCAATGACCCCGTTATGTTTATTCGCCAGCGATTGAGCGATCGAAAGGCCCAGACCGGTTCCTTCCGCCGAGCCGCTAATCATCGGATAAAACAGTTTATCCTTGATGTCATCGGGTACGCCCTGACCATCGTCAATAATTTCGAGACGCAAGGCCAGCCGGTGAGTGATCTGGTTTATTGTGTAGTTGCGCATGATGCGCGTGCGGAACAGTATATTGCCTTCATCTCCCACCGCCTTAATCGCATTGCCGACAATATTGAGCACAATCTGGATCAGCTTGTCGCGGTCGGCGAGCAGATCCGGGATGCTGGGGTCATAATCAAAGCGTAGATTGACGCCCGCCGGAAGATCAGCACGAATCAGTTTTCGCACCCGCTCCAGTACTTCATGAATATTGATGTTTTCGTATTTAGTCGGTTTCCGGGAGCCAAGCATGCGGTCAACCAGCGTTTGTAATCGATCAGCTTCTGAAATAATGATTCGGGTGTATTCCTTAAGATCATCGCTATCCAGCTCGGAATCCAGCAATTGTGCAGCGCCTCGCAGTCCCCCCAGCGGGTTTTTGATTTCATGCGCCATGCCGCGCACCAGGGTTTGCGTGGCTTCCTGCTGGTTGAGTAATTGTTCTTCACGTGAAATGCGCAATTGATGATCTACGCGATGCAGTTCCAGCACAATGCCTTGTAATTTGCCGGTTTTAAAAAGCGGATTGGCGATGCAGTCAACCGTGATCTCTTTAAAATGCTTTCCTTGCAGGCGGCATTCCCGCAAGGTTTGTGGTTCTTTGTTATCAATCACATACTGCAAATGCCGCTTAACAATATTTTCTTTCAGCAAGGTTGAATAAGGTCTGCCAACCACTCGAGCGCGACTTTGTCCAAACAGGTTTTCTGCCGAGACATTCAAATGCATGATTTTTAATGATTTGTCCAGCAC
>JANTHA010000302.1 GCA_024762625.1 Thiotrichaceae bacterium | reverse complement strand
TTTGCGATGGTTCGCATAAGGGAACCGATTTTGAGCCGGTAGAATTCACGGTCGAAGAAGAAAAAAAGTATGGCCTTTGCGGTTGCAAGCATACCAAGCATCCGCCATTCTGTGATCGTGAACACACTAAGCTTTAGCAGGCTGTTTAGGCTACTTAATTAAGCAGATTTTCCTTGTCAAAATTGCGTTTGTATAACACCGCAATGTTTCCGATTTTCTGAATGAGATCGGCCTGATGGGTTTTAACCATTTCGTTGATGATGGTATCCCGGATGTCGCGGTCGCCGACATTGACCTTCACCTTGACCAGTTGATGAAAGTCCAGTGCAATGGCCAGTTCATCATTGATGCTGGCTTTCATGCCATGCTGGCCGACGGTAACAATGGGCTTGAGTTTGTGCGCCAATGCTTTAAGCTGTTTTAGTTGAGATTTATCCATGACAGGCATCATAATGCGGACAGACATAAATGGCGAGAAGTAAAAGTAGCGGGCACTGGTTAAAAGAGCATTTTGACGATGAATACGTCAAGCGTTCGCAAAAGGAAGGTTATCGCTCACGGGCAGTTTACAAGCTGCAGGAAATTCAGCAAAAAGATAGGTTAATCCGGCCAAATATGCAGGTAGTCGACCTAGGTGCTGCGCCGGGCGGATGGAGTCAGTATGCTGTCGAGCTTGTGGGGGCAAACGGTCGTGTAGTCGCTAGCGATATCCTGGCGTTAGATCCGTTGCCATTCGTTGAGTTCATTCAGGGTGATTTTACCGAAGAAAGCGTCCTTAATGAAATTCTGGGCGTATTGAACAAAGATCAGGCTGATGCAAGGGCGGATGTTGTAATCTCGGATATGGCCCCCAATGTTACAGGAGTGGAGACGATTGATCAGCCGCGTTCCATTTATTTATGCGAGCTTGCGCTGGATATGGCGCGCCAGGTGTTAAAACCGGGCGGTTCATTTGTCGCCAAGGTGTTTCAGGGCGATGGTTCTGATGCATTTATCCGTGATGTGAAGAGCAGTTTCAAGCGCGTAAAAATTCGTAAGCCAAAAGCGTCTCGGCCGCGTAGTCGGGAGGTTTATGTGGTTGCACAGGATTTTGTGAGTTGAATGAATCATTTGGCTGCTCTATTTGATTGTGCATTTTAGGCTGCGGATAAATGCATGTTACCGTATTATTCATGTGTGTAGTTATGTGATTGTGGTCGGCATGTTATAATAGCTTTAATTATTAATTTGATTTTTTGTATTCTGTCAGAAAAATGGTGGCATTTCGTCTGGCGGGAATGTTCAAAAAGAGGGTAAATTCTTGAACGATTTAAATAAAAACATACTGATGTGGGTTGTTATCGCATTAGTGCTCGTTGTTGTTTTCAGCAAATTTAATGTGCCGACACAGCCGGCAACGGGTATGAATTATTCTGATTTTATTAAACGAGTGGATCAGAATGGCATAAAGGAAGTTGAGATTAGTGGGCAAACCATCACGGGCATCACCACAAATAATGAAAAATTCCAGACCTACGCGCCCTACAATGATCCAAAGTTGGTCGATGATCTATTAACGCATAATGTAACGATGCGCGTTAAAGAACCGGAAGGCCGTTCGGTGCTGGTTGATATTCTGGTGAATACCATACCCTTCCTGCTGATTATCGGTTTGTGGATTTACATTATGCGACAGATGCAGGGCGGCGGCGGCAAGGGCGGGCCGATGTCCTTTGGCAAGAGCAAGGCGCGCATGATGAGTGAGGATCAGGTCAAGGTGACTTTTAATGATGTCGCCGGCTGCGAAGAAGCAAAGGAAGAAGTATTCGAGGTTGTTGAATTTCTGCGTGACCCAAGCAAATTCCAGAAGTTGGGCGGCAAGATTCCTCGCGGCGTACTGCTGGCGGGTTCGCCGGGTACCGGTAAGACCTTATTGGCGAAAGCGATTGCAGGCGAAGCAAAGGTGCCATTCTTTAGTATTTCCGGCTCCGATTTTGTGGAAATGTTCGTTGGCGTAGGCGCATCACGCGTACGCGATATGTTCGAAACCGCCAAAAAACACGCGCCCTGCATTATCTTTATCGATGAGATCGATGCAGTGGGTCGTCAGCGCGGCGCTGGTTTGGGCGGCGGCAACGATGAGCGCGAACAAACATTGAATCAGTTGCTGGTAGAAATGGATGGATTCGAAGGCACCGAAGGCGTGATTGTGATCGCCGCAACCAACCGCCCTGATGTGCTTGATCCCGCATTGCTGCGCCCCGGTCGTTTTGATCGCCAGGTGGTTGTGCCATTGCCTGACGTGCGCGGTCGTGAACAGATTCTCAAGGTTCACATGCGCAAGGTGCCGCTTGGCGATGATGTCAAACCCGCCATTTTGGCGCGCGGTACGCCTGGTTTTTCGGGCGCTGACCTAGCCAATCTGGTTAATGAAGCGGCGCTATTTGCCGCCAGGGGAAACAAGCGCACTGTGGGGATGGAAGAATTTGAGCAGGCAAAAGATAAAATCATGATGGGCGCAGAACGCAAATCCATGGTGATGAACGAGAAAGAAAAGGAGAATACGGCCTATCATGAAGCGGGTCACGCCATCGTTGGTTTGACGGTGCCTGACCACGATCCTGTTTACAAGGTCACGATAATTCCACGCGGTCGCGCGCTTGGCGTCACCATGTTTTTGCCGGAAGAGGACAAATACAGCGCCAGCAAGCAAAATCTGGAAAGCCAGATTTCCACGCTGTTTGGCGGGCGTATCGCCGAAGAGATGATTCTGGGTAAGGAAGGCGTGACCACAGGCGCATCGAATGATATAGAA
>JANTHA010000301.1 GCA_024762625.1 Thiotrichaceae bacterium | reverse complement strand
GCCTTGCTCAATTGCCTGCGCTAGCACTTCTTTAATCATTTCGACCAGTTTCGAGTAGCGTTTCCTGGAAATTTTTCCGGCCTGGCGCCTGGGCGATATGCCTGCCTTGAACAGCGATTCGCAAGCATAAATATTGCCCACGCCTACCACCACCTGGCCATTCATGATGAACTGCTTGATGCTGACCGTGCGTCTTCGTGATTGCTGATAAAGATATGCTACGTTGAATGCTTCGCTTAGCGGCTCAGGTCCCAGCGAGCGGATAAGCTTGTGTTGCATCGGATCATCCGGCGTCCACAACACAGCGCCAAAACGGCGCGGATCGCGCAGTCGCAAGACCTTGTCATTTTCAAGCACCATGTCCACATGATCATGTTTTTCTGGCGCAGTCTGATTCTTGACAACGCGCAAGCTACCCGACATGCCCAGATGCACTATCCCCGTTCCCTGAGCTGTCTGCAACAGGATATATTTGCCGCGACGCCTTACCGACAGCACCGCCTGACCTTCCAGCTCATGAATCGCCAATGGAACGGGCCAGCGCAGACGCGCCTCGCGCACAATAATCTTGCTAACTGTCTGCCCCTCAAGATGCGGACGGATGCCGCGGCAGGTGGTTTCTACTTCGGGAAGTTCAGGCATGGTTCACAAACAAGCCGCTTCGATTTCAACCAGCAAATCGGCGCGGCATACATCGCCCTGCAAATAAAGAACTGTTGGCGATCTCGCATCCCGATTAACGCCCAGACGTTCCTCGACCACCTGCTTAGCCGTTGGCAGGAACGATGCGTCCCGCAAATACACTTTCAGATGAGATACATCCTGTAGCTGGCTAATGGACAAATCCAGCGTTTCATGCGCATGTTGAATAAGCGCCTCGACATTTTTCAAGGTTTCCTGTAACTGTTCCCGCGTCTGCCCCGGATGCTGGCTCTCATGTCCAACAATGCTTGCTGTGCCGGAAATATACAGGTGTTCTTTGCTTGGTGCGCTTTGTGCGCCTAACTTGCCCCATTGTTTATAGGTCGCGCGCGAAAAGGCCGGACTGACTTCGCCATATTTTCGTGGATACAAAAAGGCCGAAACCTGTCGCGGGTTTTCCAGTTGAACGCCTGCATCGCGAGCCGCAATGAAATAGACTTGCAGATCGCCATTCGCAGCGCCAATTGCCGTCGCGGCGGGCGGCGCATAGGGGAAGTTGCCGAACTGATCCAGCGCGCGCTGCCGCCCCAGACAAAACTGCCGGTATCGCTCAAGCCCGCCAACTTCATCATTGATTGAGGAAAAATAATTCCAGATTCGCAGCAGGTATTGATAGTCGGATTGCTCCAGATATCCAAGTATTTGCTGATAGGCCGCTTCGGTCGCATCAACCAGGTTTTCAAAATCAGCTTCTTTTAACTGGATAAAGCCAAACAGAATATCGCTATTACAGGATAACAGAAGATCACCAGAGGCGTGCGTTTGCACGGGTTCGCGACTTCTCCAGACTTCAACTAATGAGGCGTCTTCAACACTTTCCAGGTTTGTCAGGTTCACTGAAAAAACAGGCTTTTGTTTATCCAGAATCCTTGAAGAATCGCTAAAACTGATCGCGGCAAGCACATGATTGTCATTCACCAGCTCATCAAGGCTGGCGCTTTGAAAATCAATTTGAAAAGGAGCATGGCTCATGTCGGCGACTATCTGGACTATCCGGAATTGGGGTGCTGAATTATCGCATGCGGCCATTCAAAATACAGCCTTTGAAGGGATTATTTCTGATCGGCCGTTTTTTTCTCCGGCTTTTGCGCCGGGGCTTGCTTGAATTCATCAAGGCCGGCCTGAATCAATGGCGTTACTGTCTCGGCGATCAGGTAGATTTTATCGCCTTTGAGCACATATCGGGTCTGGGTAACCGGGTTAAATTTACCCAGCAACAACTTGACGCCATTAAAACTGATACTCATGGTTTCCTGATCCAGTCCGTATTGTTTCAGGTCGCGCCCGCTTGCTTCATAACTGGCTGCGGCTGGATCCGTGAGCAAGGTAAACAGCAATCGCACCTTGTCTTTATCAGCCTTGGCGCGAACCGGTTTGCTTATGACCCAGCTACGTTTGCCATCCATCTTGTCCGGCAGGTTCTCAATCAGTATATCGTCGCGACCTTTGAGATGAATCAGCACCCTGGTAATATCATCGCCCATCGCCTCATCGTAGAGCCGTATCGATGACTCAGTTTTTTGCGGCTCGCGCGTCGCCACAAACCAGACAAGTCCGGCAAGCATCGCCAGCAAAACAAGATTAAGCAGCAGACGCCGGGCGTTACTGGTCATGCCTAGTGATCCTTTTTGGCGCTGGCTTTTTCAGTACCGGCAGCTTTCTTGTCAACTGGCTTCTTGACGCCTTTGGTCAGCCGCATCATGTCCTTTTCAGGAGGCGAAACCAGAGTAAATGACAAATCCTGAATCAAAACACCCGCATCATCATAAACATAAACTTTATTCCCAACCTTGGTGAAAACGCAATGCTTCATGCTATGCGCATCCATTGGGCTTAACGCCTTGTACTGGCAGGAGCCATCGGCGTTAAACACATATTCCATGCGAAAACGGCTGGTGGGAAATTCCCTGCTGCCCGCCGGTCTAAAAACCTGCACGACCCCAGTCTGCTCCTCAAAGGAATTAACCCAGTGTTGATAAAACTGTGCATTATCCTTGCGTTGCTCCGGCTCGCCGCTCAGATCAAACTCGCTACAGGCTGACAGCGCAACAAACAGACTCATCCAGAAACCCATTAATAAATATTTTTTTCTCGTC
>JANTHA010000300.1 GCA_024762625.1 Thiotrichaceae bacterium | reverse complement strand
GCTGTTTTGTCGCACCCAGCGTCGTCCGTTGCGCATATCCAGAAACAGCCCGGTGTTGCGCGACTTGCCCAGGCTTATCTGGTAGCGCAGGTCATCTTCATTGATCGTCAGTGAATGAATGTTTTCACCGCGAATAACATCTACGGGCCCGGCTAATTCATAACGATGTTGAAGCTGGATGCTTGTGCAGTCGGGTAGTATGTCTGACAGGTAATTCGCCAGCGCGGTTATTTCCTTGTCCGCCTCTGGCGCGTACAGCGTGATTAAAACAACCGGCGGCAGCCAATCAATACAGATGTGATGCAGACCGGCGTAGGCATGACCCCGGCCATGAAACAGGCGTTGCGCCTGTTCTGCGTTGGTCGGGGCGCTGATATGCTGTTTTAGCGCGTTGAGTAGCACCTCACGCTTTTTTCAGATAAGCGCTGACCAGTACAATGCGCGTACCATTGACGCGACCTTCGATGTGTTCCGGGTTATCGGTGAGTGAAATGTTTTTCACTACAGTGCCGCGCTTCGCGGTAAAGCCCGCGCCTTTAACCACCAAATCCTTGATCAGCGTGACCGTATCGCCCGCATTGAGCACGGTCCCGTTGCTGTCTTTGGTCAAAGGCGCGTCATTATCCCCGGAGGCTGTTTCAATACCGCTCTCCGCCCATGCCTTGACCTCGTCTTCAAGATAAAGCATATCCAGTAAATCCTGCGCCCAGAGTTCGCCCTGGCTGACCAGTCGATTGAGCATGCGGTAAGCCATCGCCTGGACCGCAGGTGTCTGACTCCACATGCTGTCGTTCAAACAGCGCCAGTGGTTGGCGTCAAGCGTATCCGGATTGTTAATTTGATCAGTGCAGACGTTGCACAACAATACGGCCTGTTCAGTGCTACCATCAAAATCAGGTGGAATTTCGTAAACGGCAAGGTTTGATTCCGATCCGCACAGCTCGCATTTAGAGCCGCTTCGTTCCTGTAAGGTTTGTTCAATGCTCATGGCGTGTATTCTCTGTTTTATTGCATACTATTAATCGTGTGCGAATTATGCCAGTTGAGAAAACTTGGGTATACTTCAATGTTGATTTTAGTTTGTTATATGAATTATGCATTATTCTGAAAACTTTGATGTGATTGTGATCGGCGGCGGTCATGCCGGAACCGAGGCTGCGCTTGCGCCTGCGCGCATGGGGCTGAAGACGCTGCTGCTGACGCATAATATCGAAACCATCGGCCAGATGAGTTGCAACCCGGCAATTGGCGGCATCGGCAAGGGGCATATTGTCAAGGAGATTGATGCGCTGGCCGGCGCGATGGCCAAAGCCGCTGACAGGGGCGGCATTCAGTTCCGCACCCTGAACGCGAGTAAAGGCCCGGCGGTGCGGGCAACCCGGGCGCAGGCGGATCGGGTGCTGTACAAGGCGGCGATTCGCAAGATGGTCGAGTCGCAGGAAAATCTGCAAATCTTCATGCAGGCGGTGGATGACCTGATTGTTGAAGGCGACGGCGATAAGCAGCGAGTCACGGGCGTGCGCACCCAGATGGGCTTGAGTTTTTCAGCGAAAACAGTGATTCTGACGGTAGGCACCTTCCTTGGCGGTAAGATTCATATTGGCCTGGAAAATCATGCGGGCGGTCGCGCTGGCGATCCGCCGTCGATTGCGCTTGCGGAGCGTTTGCGTGAAATGCCATTTCGCGTAGACCGGCTTAAAACCGGCACGCCGGCGCGTATTGATTCGCGTTCAATCGACTTTAGTCAGTTACAGGAACAGCCGGGCGATGATCCCGTGCCGACGTTTTCCTTTATGGGCAAACCCGAAGACCACCCGCGTCAGGTTTCCTGCTATATAACCCACACCAATGCGCGCACCCATGATATCATCCACGGCGGGCTGGATCGCTCGCCGATGTATTCTGGCGTGATAGATGGCGTTGGGCCGCGTTATTGCCCGTCGATTGAAGACAAGATCGTACGTTTTGCCGACAAGGACAGCCACCAGATTTTTATTGAGCCCGAAGGGCTGGATACTTACGAAGTTTATCCCAACGGAATTTCCACCAGTCTGCCGTTTGATGTGCAGTTTGATTTTATCCGCTCCATCAAGGGCTTTGAAAACGCCCATATCACGCGCCCTGGATACGCTATCGAATATGATTATTTTGATCCGCGCGATCTTAAACCGACGCTGGAAACCAAATTCGTCAAGGGACTGTTTTTTGCCGGGCAAATTAACGGCACCACAGGTTATGAAGAAGCTGCCGCGCAAGGGCTTCTTGCGGGCATCAATGCCGCTTTGCAGGTGCAGGAAAAAGACGCCTGGTTCCCGAAACGCTCCGAGGCCTACATCGGTGTGATGGTGGATGATCTGATCACCCACGGTACACAGGAGCCATATCGCATGTTTACCAGCCGCGCCGAGCATCGTCTGTTATTGCGTGAGGATAATGCGGATTTACGTCTCACCGAAGTCGGGCGCGAGCTGGGTCTGGTGGATGATGAACGCTGGCGCGCATTCAGTGAAAAACGTGAACAAATTGAACAGGAAATGCAGCGTTTACGCGATGCCATTTTGCGTCCCGCTGATTTAAATGCGCAACAAAGCCAGCGGCTATTTGATGGCGAGCTGAGTCGTGAATATCGACTCGGCGAGCTGTTGCGCCGCCCCAATGTGACCTATCAGGGCCTGATGAGCCTCGAAGGGGTTGGCCCAGGCGTAGCAGACCCCAAGGTTGCGGAGCAGGTCGAAGTGCAGTTTAAATATGCGGGTTATATCGACCGCCAGCAACAGGAAATCGAAAAACAGTTAAAACATG
>JANTHA010000299.1 GCA_024762625.1 Thiotrichaceae bacterium | reverse complement strand
TTTTTTCAGTCGGTCCGGATAATATGGGTCGGCATCTGTGGCGTTTAATCAAACCGGCGTTTTTGATCAAGATGTTGCGCTCAAACGCCGCCAGTCTTTATGGCTGGTCGATCCTGTTGCGGGGTACATTCTGGCCAGGGCCAGATATCGCCAAATTTGCAGGTGATCGCATCCAGGAAGCCATTGTATCGGGCCATGAAGTTGGCTTACATGCATGGGATCATCAACAATGGCAGGCAAAAGCAGAAAGCATGTCGTCAACTGAAATTGCGCGAAACATGAATCTTGGCATGGATGCCTTACAAAAGATTATCAAGAAAACACCCTGCTGTTCTGCAGCGGCGGGATGGAAAGCAACCGGCGATGTTTTGCAGCATAAAGAAATACATCATTTCCTTTACAACAGCGATTGCCGGGGAAGCCACATCTTTTTGCCGGTCATAAATGGCAAAACGCTGAAAACGCCGCAAATACCGGTTACGCTGCCAACTTATGATGAAGTCATCGGGCGAAATGGAATTGATGACAGTAACTATAACGAGTATCTGCTTTCCCTGATAAAACCTGGCCAACTCAATGTTTTAACCATACATGCGGAGGTGGAAGGCATGTCGCGTCAAACGCTATTCAGGCAATTTCTTGAGCTGGCGGAGCAACACAAGATCAGTTTTACGCCACTGGGTCAATTACTACCAGAAAACCCGGATGACATTCCCTTGAGCAAGATAAAACTTGATTCAATCCAGGGCAGGGAAGGGTCGCTATGCTGGCAAGCGGATGATGTTCTGCAAAGGAAATACCCCGAATGAGCGCTAATTCTGACAATTCGTCCCAATCTAAACAACTGACGTTAGGGATTGGGCTATTATTACTGTTTGTTTTGATTTACATGATTCCCTTGGGCAATCGTCCTCTGTCAATTCCGGATGAAACCCGCTACGCAGAAATCCCCTATGAAATGCTCACCAGCGGCGACTGGATAACGCCCCGTCTGAATGGTTTACGCTATTTTGAAAAGCCGCCTTTGGGTTACTGGCTAAACGCCATTTCCATTTCAGTGTTTGGTGAAAATAATTTTGCAGTACGTTTTTTCAGCGCCTTGTCGGCGGGTTTAACGACGCTGCTGGTTTATCTGTTTACAGCAAAAATCTCTATCAGTCGTCGAACAGCATTGCTGGCTGCTTTTATTCATATGACGTTTTTTGAGGTCTATGCGGTAGGCTCGTTTAGCGTACTGGATAATTTACTGACCTTGTTTTTAACCGCTGGCATCCTTGGTTTTTATCTGGCGGTAAATGAGGAAAACAAGTCAAAAAATGAGAATAAAACAGCCTGGATTTACTGGCTGGCGTCAGGCGTATCATTGGGTTTGGCGTTCTTAACCAAAGGCTTTCTCGCCCTGGCGATTCCGGTGATCGTCATGGTTCCGTGGTTAATCTGGCAGCATCAATGGCGGGCTTTGCTGGTAAAGGGCTGGCTGGTGGTTTTGATTGCCGTGTTGATTGTTTTGCCATGGGGGATTGCTATCCATTTGCAGGAAAGCGACTTCTGGCATTATTTCTTCTGGGTCGAACATATTAAGCGCTTTACCGCAGAAAATGCCCAGCATAAAGCGCCGTTCTATTATTTTTTAGTATTATTACCCGTACTTGCATTTCCCTGGTTCAGTTTAATTCCTGCGGCATTTGCCGGCTTAAAACAAAACGAGAATTCCCCTGAAACATTTCGTTTCCTTTGGTTGTGGCTAATCGCGCCTTTTTTGTTTTTCTCGGCGTCAAGCGGCAAACTGTTGACTTACATATTGCCCTGTTTTCCACCTATGGCTATCTTGATGGCTATTGGACTGTCACGTTATTTGCAGAAAAAGGACGTCCATTTATTTCGCTGGGGCGTGTTGTTTAATCTGCTATTCCTGTGTTTGAGCGTAACGGCAATTATCATCATCCAGTTGTTCAATTTAAAATTCACGCTATATCATGCGGATGAAATGGCAAAGCTACTAATCCTTCTGGCGGCCTTCTTCATAGCTATCGCAGGTGGCGTCATTGCCTATCGCTCAAACTCTGCGAATATTCGTTTACTTTCAGTCGGCCTGATGGCTTTGCCCGTCCTTACACTCATGCAGTTTGCAATCCCTGATATCATCAAACAAAGCAAATCGCCCGAAATCTTTATCAATGAAATTAAACCATCTATTGATAAAAATACCGTCATAATTAGCGATAGCGCCATGTTGCGCGCACTGGGCTGGTATCTAAAAAGAAGCGATATTTATGTGATTGGAAAAGGCGAAGTAGCCTATGGTCTGAGTTATCCAGATGCCAGTCACCGTTTTCTGGATGCCCAAAGGTTTAGCGCCATGTTAAAAAACAAGGGAACACATACTGCCGTTCTTTTTTGTCGAAAATCATGTCCCGAGAAAATCATGGCGCTGTTGCCTGTCGATGCAAAGAAAAGGCAATACGGTAAATTCTTATCATGGTCGATTAACTGAAGGACATCTCTATCAATAGTGTATTCCTTTTGGCTAAGCCCCGCAGGGCAAGCCTACAAACTATCATCTCCGTTGTTGCACTTTTTGAAAAGGCAATAAGCATTCCCTGCAAAGTGCGCCTAGGATATGATAGCTTGTAGGCTTGCAGAAGAAACACCCTATTAATAGAGATGCCCTAAATGGAATATTCGCTTATTTTTATATCGCTGATTTTCACCACCAGCGGGCAATTGCTGCAAAAGCTGGCGGCAGACAAAGCTCACCGGCTTGATAATGAAATCCATTTTATTTACCGAATATTAAAACAACGCGAGA
>JANTHA010000298.1 GCA_024762625.1 Thiotrichaceae bacterium | reverse complement strand
ACGAAAATGCCGAAGAATTGTGACGTCGAATAAACGCCCATGGCGGTGCCCTTGGTATTGACATCTGAGTATTTAGCGACCAGTGAAGGTTGTACTGCTTCTAGGAAATTGAAGCCGATAAAAAAGATTAAAAAAGCAAGAATCATCGGATAAAAATGAAAATGACTGATGCTGAAAAGCAGCTGCGAAGCAATCAGTAGCACAACCGCGATAATGAAAATGATTTTAATTTTACGGAATTTTTCGGCAATGATAATCAGCGGGACAGAAAGAAGGAATGAAATAAATAACACAGGCAGGTAAATTTTCCAGTGTTGTTCAGTTGCCAGATGAAGTTGATCTCTAAAAATCAACGGGATCACGCTAAAATTGGCGGTCATTAACAGATGCAGCAAAAATACGGCTGCATTCATACGCAGTAATGTTCCCTGGCTGAGCACTGGCTTGATATAGTCGCCGATAATGCCTGCATCGCGGTGTATTTTGGTTTGTTTGGGGGTTGGTACGGCGAAAAAGATTAACAACATGCCGAGAACGGCGAGTAGGGCGGTTACCCAGAAAACGCCAGAAAGACCTCCGTAGTGACTGATGATAGGCCCGATTACCATGGCGACGGCGAAAGCAATGCCGATACTCATTCCGATAAACGCCATGACCTTGGCGCGATGATCTTCACGGGTTAAATCAGCGGCGAGCGCCATGGTGGTGGCGGCAATGGCGCCGCTGCCCTGAATAGCGCGACCCAGAATGGTGATATAGATATCGTTGGTGAGCGCGGCAATGACGCTTCCCAGTGCGAACACCAGCAAGCCGCCGATAATCACGGGTTTGCGCCCGATATGGTCGGAAAGCAGGCCCAGCGGGATTTGTAAAAGCGCCTGCGTCAAACCATAAATGCCAA
The DNA here is from genome assembly GCA_024762625.1 of Thiotrichaceae bacterium. GTDB lineage: Bacteria > Pseudomonadota > Gammaproteobacteria > Thiotrichales > Thiotrichaceae > Cocleimonas. Next base: position 1,931 of record JANTHA010000298.1, on the reverse strand, counting down.
TGGTCAAACCAATCAGAAACGGCGTGGCGTGATCCAGCTGTTTTGCAAACAACGGTAAAATGGGCAAAATCATAAACAAACCAAGCATACGGGCGGCAAAGACAGCCGATAGCGAAAATGCAGTGCGGGTTTCCAGTTTGTTCATGGTGAATTCTGTTTCATTGTTGATTACAGGTTAAACCTTGACAGGGCATTTAATCTTGACAAGGCATTTAATAATGTTGCTATTTAATGTTTCATTCAGTATGCAAGACAGCGATAATAACAGATTCATTTTTGATAATTGATAGCTTTTGGTGAAAATTAGTGGATAAAATCTCTTTGCGCGGCGCTCGCACGCATAATCTGAAAAATATCGACCTGGACTTGCCCCGCGATAAACTGATTGTGATTACCGGCCTCTCAGGTTCGGGCAAGTCGTCGCTGGCGTTCGACACCATTTTTGCCGAAGGCCAGCGGCGTTATGTGGAATCGTTGTCAGCCTATGCGCGCCAGTTTTTGTCGATGATGGAAAAGCCTGAGCTGGACCATATCGAAGGTTTGTCGCCGGCAATTTCGATTGAGCAGAAAACCACCTCGCATAACCCGCGTTCTACGGTCGGCACCATTACCGAAATCTATGATTATTTGCGTCTGTTGTTTGCGCGAGCAGGCGAACCCCGTTGTCCGGAACATGGGACGACGCTTAATGCACAGACAGTCAGTGAAATGGTTGATCAGATTCTGGCCTTGCCGGAAGCCAGCAAACTGATGATGCTGGCGCCAGTCGTCCGTGATCGTAAAGGCGAGCATAGCCAGTTATTTGAAGAATTAAAGGGTCAGGGTTTTTTACGCGCCAGAGTGGATGGCGTGGTTTATGATCTGGATGATGTTCCCGAGCTGGAACTACGCAAAAAACACACCATTGAAGTAGTTGTCGATCGCTTTAAGGTGCGCGATGATTTGCAATTGCGCCTCGCAGAATCTCTGGAAACGACGTTACGCTTATCAGACGGGCTGGCGCGAATCGCCTGGATGGACAAGGCAGATGCGCAACAGCATGACGAAATACTGTTTTCGGCCAATTACGCCTGTAACCTTTGCGGCTACTCCTTGCAGGAACTGGAGCCGCGCCTGTTTTCGTTTAATAGCCCTTCCGGGGCCTGTCCCACCTGTGATGGGCTGGGCGTACACCAGTTTTTTGATCCGGAGCGCATCGTTTCCAAACCCGAACTGAGTCTCTCTGCGGGCGCGATCCGCGGCTGGGACAAGCGCAACGCCTATTATTTTCACATGATAGATTCACTCGCGAACCACTATGGTTTTGATGTCGATACGCCGTTTAACAAACTGCCAAAGAATATTCAGAAGGTGATTTTATACGGCAGCGGCCGCACCAAAATAGATTTCACCTATATCGGAAAACAGGGGCAGACCTTTCAGCGCACTCACGCATTTGAAGGCATAGTGCATAACCTGGAGCGGCGTTACAAGGATACCGATTCCAATTCGGTGCGTGAAGACCTGTTGAAATACATGTCCGTGGAAGCCTGCCCGGACTGTCATGGCGAACGCCTCAATGAGTCGGCGCGCAACGTGTTTATTGACGGGCGTAGCTTGTCATCAATAACTGGCATGGCGATTGGCGAGTCATTTGACTATTTTGACAGACTTAATTTAAGCGGAAAGCAGGGAAAAATCGCCGAGAAAATTATTCGCGAGATCAAACTGCGCCTGGAATTTCTGGTCAATGTTGGGCTGGATTATCTGACGCTGAGTCGCAGCTCCGAAACACTTTCCGGCGGTGAAGCGCAACGCATCCGTCTGGCGTCGCAAATCGGAGCAGGCCTGGTGGGGGTGATGTATGTGCTGGATGAACCCTCTATTGGCCTGCATCAGCGCGATAATGATCGCCTTTTAAAAACATTGATTCACTTGCGCGACCTGGGCAA
>JANTHA010000297.1 GCA_024762625.1 Thiotrichaceae bacterium | reverse complement strand
GACTCTATTTTGCTTAATGCTCTAACTTGCTAAGGGCTCTAACTTGCTAAGGGCTCTAACTTGCTAAGGGCTCTAACTTGCTAAGGGCTCTAACCTGCTAAGGGCTCTAACTTGTTGAGGGCTCTAACTTGCTGAGGGCTCTATTTGCTTAACTACAGCCTTTAGGTCTCGGCAATCCTGCAATCTTGTTAGCGGATTTAATCAGGCCGCCCTTGGGAAACAGGCTAAAGATATATTTATTGCTTGAACGATCCTTGCCGTATTCCTGTTTCATCATTTTCATGAATTTACGCGGTTCCGCCACCTGATTCAGATCGTAGAACGCCTTGCGGGTCAGGTTAATGATGTCCCAGTGTTCGTCCGTCAGCTCGGGAATATCCTCGACTTCCGCCGCTATTTTTCTGGCGATGTCTTCATTCCATTCGCTTAAATCTTCCAGCCAGCCAGCTTCACTCAACTGGACTTTTTTTCCGTTTACTTCAATTTCCATGATTTACCCTGTTAAAAATGTTTAATTAAATTTGTTTAGTCGCTTCTGAGCATAACACTTTCGAATGAGCGACGATAGTTGTCACAATATTCATCTACTTAATTCATCTGCTAAGTATGGAGGCATAAGTTACAATAACAAGATGAATATTATGCAACGCTTTGTCGCCATGCTCGGCGCTATCCATAGAGAATCATTTAAAGAAGAGGTCGATGTCCGCAACTGGGATACGCGCCCGGCAATCGTGCTGATGACGGTAGCCTTTTGTCTGCTGGCGCTTCATTACCTTAAATTCAACACTGCATTTTACAGCGCATTAAGCTGGTGGTTTGAGCACGTTTCCAGCCAGGGAAATGAAGCCTTTTATCAACTCAGGCAACAAACCTGGTTTCCACTATTATCGCAGGCCTGGTGGAGCTTCTGGCATGTACTGACTTTTGTGCTGATTCCTTTGCTGGTGATCAAAACTGTGCTGAAAGACTCCTTGAAGGATTATGGGCTGGGCCTTGGCGATCTGAAAAAGGACATCAAATGGTATGTGCTGCTCGCCGCGCCAATCCTGTTTTTTGTTTTTCTGGTAAGCTTTCGCGAAGATTTTTCCAGTCATTACCCCTTTTACAAGCTGGCCTATCGTAGCTGGGCGGATCTGATTGCCTGGGAAATTCTCTACCTGATCCAGTTTTTCTGTGTCGAGTTTTTCTTTCGCGGCTTTATCATTCAGGCCTGTCGCCCGGCGTTTGGCGTGAATGCGATTTTCGTGATGATCGTCCCCTATATGATGATCCATTTCTCTAAACCATGGCTGGAAGCCACCGGCGCAATTTTCTTTGGACTGTTCCTCGGCGTACTCGCCTTCCATACGCGCACTATCTGGGGCGGCGTCGTGGTGCATATCTCCATTGCCTTGAGCATGGACATTGCAGCGCTGCTGCAAACCAAAGGCCTGCCGCAGCAGTGGCTACCCTGATCGCCTACTGATCACCTACAGCGACAAATACTCCGCCACATAATCCGCATCTTTGTCGCCGCGTCCGGACAGATTCACCAGTATGTGCTTGTCCTTTGGCATGTCTTTGGCTATTTTCATCGCGTGGGCGATGGCATGGGCGCTTTCCAGCGCCGGAATGATACCTTCCATTCGCGATAGCTCCATGAATGCGTCCAGGCATTCCTTGTCATCGGCGGTCACATACTGGACGCGTTCAATGTCTTTGAGATAGCAGTGCTGCGGCCCTACGCCAGGGTAGTCCAGCCCCGATGCGATCGAATAAACCGGCAAGGGATTGCCCTTTTCATCCTGCAGGTTATAGCACTCAAATCCGTGGATTGCGCCTTTGCTACCCTTGGTGAGCGTGGCGGCGTGATCAGGCGTATCCAGGCCTTTTCCGGCGGGCTCGACGCCAATCATTTGCACCTCCTCATCTTCCAGAAATGCGGTGAACAGACCGATCGCATTGGAGCCGCCGCCGACGCAGGCCATCAGGATATCTGGCAGCTGGCCATGCTTATCCTGAAATTGCTGACGCGCTTCCTTACCGACGACGCTTTGAAAATCGCGCACCATTTTGGGGAAAGGATGCGGCCCAACCACCGATCCGATCGCATACAGCGAATTTACCGGATCTTTGAGGTACTCTTCAAAGGCGCTGTCAACAGCATCTTTAAGCGTTTTGGTTCCGCGTGTAACCGGAACCAGATTGCAGCCGAGTATTTTCATCTTGGTCACATTCGGATGTTCTTTTTTAATATCTATCTCGCCCATGTGGATTTCACAGTCAATGCCGACCAGCGCACAGGCAGTCGCCAGCGCTACGCCATGCTGACCCGCCCCGGTTTCCGCCAGCACACGGGTCTTGCCCATGTGTTTGGCAAGCAGCGCCTCGCCGATACAGTGATTGATCTTGTGCGCGCCAGTGTGATTCAAGTCTTCCCGCTTGAAATGAATCTGCGCGCCGCCAACTTTTTCTGACAGTCGTTTGGCGTGATAAATGGGACTGGGACGACCCACATAGTTGATCTGTAAATCGTACAGCTCATCCTGAAATTTTTTCGTATTCTTGATTTCTTCGTAAGCATCGTTGATCTGGTTCATGATCTCGACCAGCGGCGGCGGAATAATCTGCCCGCCATATTCGCCGAAGTAGCCTTTTTCATCCGGCATTTCAAGAAACTGAATACTCATATTTTTCTCCTTTTAATGATTTGGTCGTTTTTATTTGTTGCTAATCGTTTGTTGCTAATCGTGTCTAATTGTTTTTTACTAACCGTAGACCATATAAGGAAAATGTCCAAAAATCATCCTGCTTGCCTTGATCATTCTCAAAAAACTCATGATTTAGGGTGA
>JANTHA010000296.1 GCA_024762625.1 Thiotrichaceae bacterium | reverse complement strand
TTGATCTGGAAGTCAGCCCGCTTGGAAACCCGGCAATGCCGATGAAAATGCCGTTTGGCCCCGAATGGTTGCGGAAAACCGAGATGCATGTTCCCAATGTGGTGATGGCGGGCGTTCCCGGTTTTGAAAAAATGGCGACCAGCATGATGAAAAAGACCATGGCGAACAAAGGTATCGCCACTATCGACGAATTGCGCGCAATGTGTCTTGAAGCCGATGTCAAACTGGTTGCCTGCCAGATGACGGTTGACCTGTTTGAAATGTCGCGCGATGACTTTATCCCGGAAATTTCCGACTGGATAGGCGCAGCCAGCTTTTTGCCCAAAGCGCAAAAAGCAGATGTCAGTTTGTTTATATAAACTGGCCCGGATGGGACGCAGCCGAATCATTATTAGAGCGTTATTTGAGCGTTGTTCAGTCGTTAGCGTTCTTTCCATTTTGTTGTTTTAGTTTTAGCCACATTAATGTATGTTAATGTGGCTAATCTGTTGTTTGCTACCATTCCGCTGCTTCTACGCTCGACCCCCCTTAATATTTTCATTACACTACCCCGCCTATGACCTTGCAAGTTAACAATTTACAATGTATTCGCGGGGATCGGGAATTATTTTCCGGCTTGTCCTTTGCATTGCAGCAAAAACAGCTATTAATGCTGGAAGGCGCAAATGGCAGCGGCAAGACGACGTTGCTGCGTACTCTATGTGGATTGTATCTGCAGGAGCAGGGCGACATTTTGTGGGATGGCGTTTCTATCCGCAAACTGGATGATCAATATCGACAGGAGCTGCTTTATCTTGGTCATTATAATGCGATCAAGATGGATTTGACAGCGCTGGAAAATTTGCGCATTAATACGCTGCTTGGCGGTTATAATCCTGGCGATAACGCATTAATGCAGGCGCTGGACGCCATCGGCCTGTTTGGTTTCGAGGATTATCCAACGCGACAGTTATCACAGGGTCAGAAGCGCCGCGTTGCCTTGGCGCGACTGTTGGTCAGTAAGCAAAAATTGTGGATTCTGGATGAGCCGTTTGTGGCGCTGGATGTCGCCGCAGTTGAGCTGTTGCAAAACATTATCGCAGCGCATGTTGACGCGGGCGGCATGGCGATTCTTACTACGCATCAGGAAGTGCCTTTGACAACGGGCGCAGTCAAGCGTCTTCGCCTGGGCGAAAAGCAGGGTGTGCTTGCCGATGCTTAGCGCTTTCTGGATTGTTTTAAAACGCGATTTGTTATTGGCGTTACGTCGCCGGAATGAAGTCTTTACCGTGCTGTTTTTCTTTATTGTGGTGATTAGCCTGTTTCCGCTGGGTGTTGGCGTAGAAGAAAAAATATTAACCAAGATCGCTCCGGGAATTGTCTGGATCGCCGCTCTGCTGGCTTCGACGCTGGCGCTGGATCGGCTTTTTTCCAGTGATTTTGAGGATGGCACACTGGAACAATTGTTACTTACTCCCCACTCGCTATCCGTTATGGTGTTCGCCAAAATCGTAGCGCACTGGCTGTTGACCGGCCTGCCGCTGGTGCTGATCGCGCCCCTGGTTGGTCTGTTGTATCAAATTCCCGTTGATTCGATAGCGGTGATGATGCTGGTTCTGTTGCTGGGCACGCCGGTGCTTAGTATGATCGGCGCTATCGGCGCTGCATTAACATTGGGATTGCGCGGCGGAGGCGTTTTACTTTCCTTTTTGGTGCTGCCTTTGTATATTCCGGTGCTGGTGTATGGCGCAGGCGCCATTTCTGCTAGTATGGCGCAGGGTGTGAGCATTCAACCCTACCTGTTGCTGTTGTCCGCCTTTATGATTTTATCGCTTATCTTTGCCCCCTGGGCGACTGCGGCGGCGCTTAAAATTTCGATTGAGTAATCACAAAACAAAAAGAGATAGTTGCAAAACGTATGAAAATAAACTGGTTTAAATACGCCGCACCCATGAATTTTTATTCTCTCGCGGGTAAATTGATTCCCTTTTTCTGGATTGCCGCCATCGCGTTCACCTTGCTGGGTCTTTACTGGGGTTTTTTCAAGACGGCGGATGTACTGAATGACCAGAAGCAGTATTACCGCATCATTTATGTGCATGTCGCTTCGGCGTGGATGGCGATGTGGCTGTATGCCGTGATGGTTTTCTGGGCTGCTCTTGGTTTGATTTTCAATACCCGTTTGTCCTATATGATGGCGTCCGCCACGGCGATCACGGGCGCCAATATGACGCTGATTGCATTAATTACTGGCGCAATCTGGGGCAAGACAAGTTGGGGAACCTGGTGGGACTGGGATCCGAAATTGACCACATTTTTAATCCTGTTATTTATTTATATGGGTTATCTCGCCCTACAATCGGCGATTGATGATACGCGCCGCTCCGACAAGGCTTCGGCATTGCTGGCGCTGGTTGGCCTGGCGATTGTGCCAGTCATCTATTTCGCTGTTAATTGCCCGGACCCCAATGAGTGCGCATCCTTGCATCAGGAGTCTTCTCTGAAACGCGTCGAGGCCAACATACTGATTGGCATGTTAGTGACAACGCTAGGGTTCTGGATGTATAGTTTTGCGGTGATACTGATGCGCGTCAGAAATATTATCCTGGATCGTGAACGAAAAACCAGCTGGGTGTCTAAGTTAAAGGAGATTAACCAGTGAGCGAATTTTTTTCGATGGGAGGCTTCGGTGTTTATATCTGGAGCGCGATGGCGGTCGCTTTTGTGCTGATATTGCTTGAAACCATCTCCCTGATTATACAGCGCAAATCAATTATCCGTGATATTAAACGCGTCAAACGACTAGAGCAGCGCCGTCAAAAAGAGCAGACCAGTCGCTGATCTCTGTTATTAACAGTTAGAGAAAGAACA
>JANTHA010000295.1 GCA_024762625.1 Thiotrichaceae bacterium | reverse complement strand
CGTGGTTATGCGGTTCTTATTCTGGCTGTCCTGAAAACTGATGAAAACTGATCAAGCTGCTCTAAGATTAAAAAATAATGCTGGATCAAGATTAAATCTTTTTGATATTTTAGTTATGTGTTCTTTTGTCAGATTCCTTTTCCCACTTAAAATCATGGATACCAGTGACTTTGAGCCAATTTCATCTTTAAAGTCAGCCAGTGTTAAATTGTGTTGACTCATTAAAACTCTGAGAACAGATATTTCCTGATGAGTATTATTTGCTTCTTTATCAAATGCTAAAATATCTTTTTGAGTTGCTTCATATTTTTCTATGGATCTTGAAATTAACTCTATCAAATCATTCAAAGGATCATCATCTGTATCAGTTACTTCTGCAAATAGATGCTCAATTATTTGAAGGGCTTCTTGATAATCCTTTTTTGTTTTTATGTGTAGGATATTTGATGCTTCAGCAGCAAATCCCAGAAAAGAGTTTGTTAGAGTTTCTGGTTTTAAAGCTAACATTATAATTCACCTTTCTTGTATCTTTGCGTGAGCTTGTCATATTCAGAATGTGTAACAATGTGTTTTACAAATACCTTTTGTGTTGTGAAAAGTATTACTAATAAAAGCCTTACATTGTTACCTCCTATGTCTATAACCCACCATTTGTCTTTGTATTTAAAATTATCAAGCGAAGCGAATGTTTCTTTCAATATTTGTGGTGTTTTAAATGTACCTTTTCTAAGTACGTTATATACATCAATAATTGCATCCCTGTCATTGGGAAATTTTTCCGCTGCTTCCATGAACGGTTTCTTTGAAATCACATGCACAACATGCTTCCTTGTATTTACATATTGTGAACTATAACACCAAAAGAGATGATTTACAATTTGTGAATCCTATGTGACCCTAAAAGGCTGTAAATGAGGACTGAGGCCACATTCACAAATTAGCGAGCCACCAGCTCATTTTTTCAGATGAAAGACCTTATCCTACATATGCTTTGCGTAAAAATTAAAACAACAATACTGTTCAAATAAGGCTAAAATTGAGAAATTAATGTAACACCTTCTCAAAATAACGCATTTATGAAAAGCAGCTCGCTCACAACACCCTTGATTTTTCTTTCTCCGGCTCCTCATCCTTCTGAAACAGGCTGATTAACACCAATAAAGTCGCGCCAAGCGTAATGGCGATGTCGGCGACGTTGAAGGTGGCGAAATGCCAGTAGCCATCCTGCCATTGATGCAGCAGGGGCAGCTTGAAATTGATGTAGAAGTCGATGAAGTCGATTACGCGGCCGTACATGATGCGGTCTACCAGATTGCCGATCGCGCCTCCCAGAACCAGCGTCAATCCGATTGCGGTCCAGAGGTCGTTGTCTTTAAGCTTTTTTAACCAGTAAAGAATAAAAACGCTGACCACGATTGCAAGAATGGCAAAGAACCAGCGTTGCCAGCCGCTCTGGTCGCCAAGCAAATTAAAAGCCGCGCCGTAGTTATAGGCCAGCGTGAGGTTCAGGTGCGGAATCACCGGGATGATTTCGGCCGACTCCACCATCACGCCATCGACATATTTTGCGCCCTCGATCTGCGCTTCGGCCATCCATTTGGTGAGCTGGTCGAAGAACACCACCAGGATCGACACCCAGAGCCATTTAAGCATAGTGACGCGCCTCGCCTTCGCCTGCATTGCTGACGATGGCCTTTACGTTTTCGACGCAACGCCCGCATAGTTCGGGGTGCTCCGGGTTGCTTCCCACATCTTCGCGATGGTGCCAGCAACGCACGCATTTTTCATAAGGCGACGGTTTTGCGGCAATCCAGACATTTTCCAGGCCTTCGCCCTCGGCCGGCGCGCTTTCCGGCGGCTGCTGTTCCGCGAGTACGACGTTTGCGCCAGAAGTGATCAGCACAAAACGCAGTTCATCGCCAAGTTTGACAAGCGCATCATGGGTTTTTCCGGATGCATAAACGGTCACGTCTGCATCCAGCGACGAGCCGATCGCGCCATCCTTGCGCAGTTGTTCAAGCTGCTTGCTGACGGCCATGCGCACCGCGAAAATCCTGTCCCAGTCTTCACCGCTAATGGGTTCTTCCGGATCAAGCTCAAACAACTGATCATACCACTGCGTTAATAAAACATAGTCTGCCGGTTTTTTTCCGTGCTCATAAATCGAATCCCAGATTTCCTCGCCGGTAAAGCTCAGGATCGGCGTCATCCAACGCACCAGCGCCTGCAGGATATGATAGGCCGCCGTTTGCGCCGAACGCCTCGCCAGCGACTTTGCGGGCATGGTGTACTGGCGATCCTTGGTGATATCCAGATACAGGCTACCCATGTCGATGGAGCAAAATTTAAGCAGCTCCTGATAGACCAGATGAAACTGCATTTCATCGTAGGCCTGAATGATTTTCGCCTGCGATTCAGCGGCTTGAGCCACCGCCCAGCGATCCAGCGGCAGCAGGTCTTCAGCAGCGACCAGATCTTCCGCCGGATTAAAATCACTGGTATTGGCAAGAAGATAACGCGCCGTATTGCGAATCCGGCGATAGGCGTCGGCGGCGCGCTTTAAAATCTCGTCCGATGCGGCGATTTCGCGCGAGTAATCCGAGGACGACACCCAGAGGCGCAATATATCCGCACCAAGGTTGTTCATCACCTTTTTGGGCGCGATGATGTTGCCCAGTGATTTGGACATCTTCCTGCCTTCGGCGTCCACCACGAAACCGTGGGTGAGCACATTTTTGTAGGGCGCTGCGCCCTTCATCGCCACAGACGTCAACAATGAGGATTGAAACCAGCCGCGATGCTGATCCGAACCTTCCAGATACAGATCGGCCGGAGAATGCAGGTTGTCGCGGCGATCCAGCACCGAGA
>JANTHA010000294.1 GCA_024762625.1 Thiotrichaceae bacterium | reverse complement strand
AAACTCAGTCCTTTTCCTCAATCCAGTGCATCTGGATGGATTCCAGAATTTTTTCGTTGGATTTATTCGGATCATCATCAAAATTTTCCAGATTGCAAACCCAGTCATGCAAATCGGTAAAGCGGATATACTGCGGATCAACGTCAGGGTGCGCCTCATCCAGTTCGATGGCGATATCCAGCGTGTCTGTCCATTTGAGTTTCATATTGATTTACTCCCTTTAAAAATCTCTGATCTCTGTAAGATTAATTAATCAGGATTTTTGTTCAAGATCAAGGCGGCGTATGAATCTCAGGATCGAAGTGTACAATAAGTACATGAGAGTCTGAGATTCATACACCAACGCAGAGATTGGGCAAAAAGACGATTAATTTAATGGTTTTCGGACACCATGTTAATGGTATATTTTGGTATCTCAATCACCAGATCCTCATCCGCCACCTTCGCCTGGCAACTTAACCGCGAATCCGGGTCTACGCCCCAGGCCTTGTCCAGATAATCTTCTTCGAGGTCACTGGCTTCTTCGAGCGAATCGAAGCCTTCGCGCACATACACATGGCAGGTGGTGCAGGCGCAGGATTTTTCACAAGCGTGCTCTATTTCTATATCATTGTTAAGCGCCGCATCACAGATCGATACGCCTGGCTCGGCCTCAATTACCGCGCCTTCAGGGCACAATTCTTCATGTGGTAAAAATATTAGTTTGGGCATGCTTTTTCGCTCTGTTTAATTTTGCTCTGTTTTTATTCGTTCTATGCTAATAACTTCTATGGAAGACTAGCTGTTAAACTCATCGACCTTGTGTCCCGCCATGGCTTTTTTGACATTGTCATCCATTCTGCGGGCAACGTAAAATTCAGCTATTTTTTCCATGTTTTCTATGGCCGCCTTGACTTCCTCTGCGCTGTTGCTGCTGTTTTTAATCCGCTCCAGTTCAGTGCGGGCTGCAAGCAGTTTCTGGACTTCATCCTCATTGAGTAAAACATTGGCATCACTCGCCATGGCGGCGTCCAGCGCCTCCAGCGTGCGATCCGCTTCAACGATTTGCTCGCGCAATTTACGCGCTTCCATGTCCGCCTGCGCATGCTGCATCGAATCGCGGATCATGCCTTCAATTTCCGCATCCGTGAGTCCATAAGATGGCTTGACTTCAACACCCGCCTTGACGCCTGTCGTTTCTTCTTCGGCCTCAACGGTGAGCAAACCGTCGGCATCCACCTGGAAAGTTACCTTGATGCGCGCTGCGCCAGCGACCATCGGTGGAATGCCTCTTAAGGTAAACTTCGCCAAGGAACGGTTTTCTTCAACGGTTTCGCGCTCACCCTGTAAAATATGAATGGTCATCGCGGTTTGATTGTCTTTGAAAGTCGTAAATTCCTGCGCGCGCGTGATCGGAATGGTGGTATTGCGACTGATGATTTTTTCAACCAGGCCGCCATAGGTTTCCAGCCCCAGCGAAAGCGGTATCACATCAAGCAACAGCATTTCCTCATCCGGCTTGTTGCCTGCAAGCACATCCGCCTGCAAGGCTGCGCCGATGGCGACCACCTTGTCCGGATCAATATCGACCAGCGGTGGTTTTGCAAAGAACTCGCCCACCTGTTCACGCACGATAGGCACGCGGGTGGAGCCGCCCACCATCACCACATCATGTACCTGATCTTTTGAAATACCTGCGTCTCGCAGAGCGCGGCGGCTCGCCAGCAGTGTTTTTTTAACTAATGGTTCGACCAGTTGATTAAATTCGTCCCGGCTTAATTCACCTTGCCAGTCGCCCAGTGAAACGTCTACCTTTTCGGATTTGGTCAGTGCTTCCTTGGCGCGGCGCGCTTCCACCATCGCCTGATGAAACATCCCGGCTATGCTTTCAGCGCCCGATTGCTGCATCATCCATTCGGCGATGGCGTGATCAAAATCATCGCCGCCCAGCGCCGAATCGCCGCCAGTCGCCATCACCTCGAAAACGCCTTTATTGAGTTTCAGTATGGAAATATCAAAGGTGCCGCCGCCCAGATCGTAAACCGCGATAATGCGTTCATTCAGGTCTTCCTGCTGGTCAAGGCCATAGGCGATGGCGGCGGCCGTTGGTTCATTCAGCAGACGGAAAACATTCAAATCCGCAAGGCGCGCCGCATCTTTAGTAGCCTGCCGTTGCGCCTCGTCAAAATAGGCGGGAACCGTAATCACCACACCCTTAAGTTCGCCGCCAAGGGCTTCTTCGGCGCGTTTTTTTAGCGCCTTTAAAATTTCGGCGGATACTTCAATCGCGGTGACATTACCCGCTACCGTTTTGATTTGCGGTACGCTGGATTCTGTATCCTCAACAAATTCATACGGCAGCTGGCCGCCCAGTGTTTTTAAATCGGCTATGCCTCGCCCCATCAGGCGTTTGGCTGAGGAAATGGTGTTTTTGACATCCTCAAGCTGCATCTTCTGCGCCTGTGTGCCGACTTGTGTGTGTACGGCGCCTTTGCCATTTTCTTCACTTTTTTCAAGATACCGCACCACCGAGGGCAACAAGGCATTGCCGTCCTTATCTTTGAGTACCTCGGCAACGCCGCTACGCACCGTTGCGACCAGTGAATTGGTGGTTCCAAGATCAATGCCCGCTGCAAGCCGATGCTCATGAGGAGCAGTCGACATGCCGGGTTCGGATATTTGTAAAAGCGCCATGTATTTGTTTAAGTTGTTTGCTAAAAAGCGTTATTGTACTGTTTTCGTATGTACTAATCTTTATGTACATATCGTGTAACTACTCAGCGTATTCATCTTTTTGCCCATTTCGGCGTTATTTTCGTACTCAAATGGTCACATATTTGATATATGCTCACATTTTCCGTGCGAAAATGCCTTGAACTGAACCAAAATCTAAA
>JANTHA010000293.1 GCA_024762625.1 Thiotrichaceae bacterium | reverse complement strand
GACAAAAACGGATTGATACGGATGGCGAATGGTTGGGACGACTCGTGCTGGGTTATGAAAAAGACGAGCCTAAAATTTTTGGCGCCACCATTTTCTGATAATCAGGCTTTTAATATGAAACAGATCATACAAGATAATAAATACGTAGAGCTTAGTTATAAAACAGTTGATGAAAAGTCGGGTGAAGTGCTTACCTGGATTGAATACCCGATTGGCTATGTGCATGGCGCAAATACTGTTCTTTCGCCGGAAGTGACTGCTGAATTAACAGGCAAGACTGTTGGCGATATCATAGAAGTAGCGATTGATTGCAACGAACTTTATGGACCGCGTGATGAATCGCTGGTGTTTACCGATAACATTGAAAATGTTCCGGAAGAATACCGCGAAATTGGTTTGACCATTACGATGGAGAATGAAAAGGGTGAGCCAAAAAACTTTATTGTTACCAGAATGGATGATAAAACCCTGACAGTTGATGGCAATAATCCGTTGTGTGGCAGAAATGTGATTTTCAAACTGGAAATTCTCAAAATTCGAGATGCAACTGATGAGGAAATCGCGATCGGGGGAAAGGTAGGAGCGGACCCTGAACTTGAAGATATTCTGAAAAAATAAGCTTTTACAATTGACGTTTATTTCAAAATCCGTGTTTCTATGGTTTTAGAGGCGCGGATTTTTTTTATGGGCTTTTTATTTTATCTGTGATTACGCCTATTGCTGCCTTCCATTTCCTCACGTTGCCGTTCGGTATTTATATTGGAAAATAGTGTCGGGCAATCTGAAAAATCCGCATAAGCGATTTCCTGAGTTGCATACCAGCCCTCTACCTTTCTGTTGCCATTGGCCACAAAATTTTTTAGATCACCAATTAGCGCTAATGGAATCAGTGCATGAACGTTTTGCGGTCGCGCTCCATCATGCGCGACAATGATGGTTTTGTCAGATTTAGCGAGGGTTTCATGTGTTTTAAGCATTCTGTCAACCAGGTCGAGAGGTAGCATTGGTCCATCGCAGGGAAGCGTTAAAATATGACTGGTTTTTGCGATAGCCATGGCGCTGATGAAACCGGCCAGAGGCCCCTGATAACCCGTTAATAGATCATTAATGACAGGGTTGCCGTAATTTTCATAGGCCTTGAGATTGCGGTTAGCGTTGATAATAATGGCGTCTACCTGGGGTTTGATTCGTTCCAGAATATGTTCAATCAGAGGTTTGTTGTCAAATTTGACAAGACCCTTGTCCTGTCCGCCCAGTCGGCTACCTCTCCCGCCGGCAAGAATGACCGCAGTTATATGTTGTTTGTTGATGTTCATTAATTTATTTATTTAATTTATTGCGATAGCCTACGTTAGCCTTTTCGATTTTAGCGCTTAGCTTATCTGAATTGTGTGTTTTATGATTCGCTGAGCGTACTATAAAAAATTGGATGTTACGTTAATTTAGATCACAAATATTTGTTTATTTGCACTATGCTTTTACTGCTTTTGTAAATAATTGAGAATATAACGGTACAAAAATATATCCCTTAAAAAGGGGTAGCCATATAGACATCACTGGGCGGTAAACATGAGTAATTATCTAAAAATTCATAAACAGAAGGCGCATACCCGTACAGGCATGAGTCTGGAAAAACTTAAGCATTCCTTTCTGGATAATCTGTTTTTCGTTCTGGGCCGCTCCATTGATAACGCCAGCATCCAGGATCTTTATATGGCGTCGGCCTATACCGTCCGCGACCGGATGTTGCAGCGTTGGGTGATAAGCGCAAAAACCTATAAAAAAACACGGGCGCGAACAGTCTGTTATTTTTCGGCTGAGTATCTACTGGGCCCTCATCTTGGCAATAATATGAATAACCTGGGGATTTTTGACAAGGCGCGCGTAGCCGCCAGCAATCTTCAGATTGATTTACCCGCTATTCTTCGTCAGGAAAGAGAACCAGGGCTGGGTAATGGCGGCCTGGGCAGACTGGCCGCCTGCTATATGGATTCGATGGCGACGCTCATGATTCCGGCAATTGGTTATGGCATTCGTTATGAGTTTGGAATTTTTGACCAGGCCATCAAGGATGGCTGGCAACGCGAATGCTCTGATTTATGGTTGCGCAATGGCAACCCCTGGGAATTGCCGCGCACCAGCCTGAGGTTCCCCGTAAAATTCGGCGGATACACAGAACATTATCAGGATGAACAAGGCGCTTTGCGCGTGCGCTGGACGCCGGAAATGGAAATCAATGGCGTCGCTTATGATACCCCAATCCTGGGTTATCGCGTCGCCAACACCAACTTATTGCGTTTATGGCGTTCCGAAGCCGTTAAATCCTTCGATCTGGATTCTTTTAATAGCGGCGATTACTACGGTGCGGTTCACGCCAAAATAGAGGCGGAAAATATCTCCAAGGTATTGTATCCCAATGATGAGCCTAAAGCGGGCAAGGAGCTCAGGTTAAAGCAACAATATTTTTTGGTGTCCTGTTCCTTGCAGGACATGATCCGATTACAGTTGGCTACCGGCGGCAAGCTCGATGAATTTCACCTCAAGTTTACGGCGCAATTAAACGATACGCATCCTTCGCTTGCGATTCCCGAGTTAATGCGTTTACTGGTCGATGAGCATCATCTGTTGTGGGATGAGGCGTGGGTCATTACCCGTAAAACTTTCGCCTATACGAACCACACCTTATTACCGGAAGCGCTTGAAACATGGCCCCTTGAACTGTTTAAACGCCTCTTGCCGAGACATCTCGAAATAATTTATGAAATTAACAAGCGTTTTCTGGATGAAGTGAGAGTGCGCTTCATTGATGATGAAAGCCGCGTTTCAAGAATGTCGCTGATTGATGATAATGACGGCGGCAAGATTCGCATGGCTCATCTGGCGA
>JANTHA010000292.1 GCA_024762625.1 Thiotrichaceae bacterium | reverse complement strand
GAGAACAGGCGTTTAGCGAGCCGGAGCCTGTCGCACACGCCAAGGGAACCACCATAGACGTACATGATTTATTCTACAACGTGCCCGCGCGACGCAAGTTTCTGAAAACCGAAAAGACCGAATTCAAACACCTGCTGGATGTGGTTAAAAAAATATCGCTGAGCAATTTTCAGATCGGCTTTAATCTGCGCCACGGACAAAATAATTCTCTGCGCTTGCAGGCGGCAAATGATCGCAATGGCGCGGATCGACGAGTCGCCGAGATTTGTGGCCCGGCCTTCATGGAGCAATCGCTGTATCTTGACTATGAAGCGGCGGGACTGAAATTGTGGGGCTGGGTTGGCTTGCCGACCTTTTCGCGCTCCCAGGCCGATTTACAGTATTTTTACGTCAACGGGCGCATCATCCGCGACCGGGTCGTGACCCATGCGGTGCGTCAGGCCTACAGCGATGTGCTTTACCACGGCAGGCATCCGGCCTATGTGCTGTTTCTCGAAATGCCGCCGGAAAAAGTTGATGTGAATGCGCACCCGACCAAGCACGAAGTACGCTTCCGCGAAGCGCGGCTGGTGCATGACTTCCTCTACCGGACGCTGCATCAGGCGCTCGCGGATGTACGCCCCAATCAAGACAGCCCTTTGCCGGATGCGCCGGAGTTGCCCGCCAGCGCGCAAACCGGTTTACAACATACGCCTGCACAGGGCAATCTCAGCATTCCGGTCAGACAGGAAAATACAAATCACTACAGACCTTCCGGTTCAGGACAGAAAGGGCGGGTCGCCGAGCAAATGGCGGCGTATCAACGCCTGCATCAACCGGCTACGAGCGAATCACAAACCAGCCTGCCGCCCTTATCAGAAAAGTTTTCCGGTAAACTGGCTGAAAACCTAAGCGCCTCAATGCCGGTTGACAATACGACTGATACGGGAGAAATCCCGCCGCTGGGCTTCGCGCTGGCGCAATTGCACGGCATCTATATCCTCGCGGAAAACGCCGCGGGTCTGGTCGTGGTTGATATGCACGCTGCGCACGAGCGCATCACATACGAACACTTGAAGAAAAGCATGGCCGAAGACACGTTGCGCTCCCAACCCTTGCTGGTGCCCGTGTCGCTCGCGGTAAGCCAGAAAGAAGGCGACGCCGCCGAAGAATTCGCCGCAGCCTTTAACAAACTTGGCTTTGAACTCAGCCGCCTGAGCCCGGAACAAGTCACCATCCGCGCCGTCCCCAGCCTGCTCAAAGACGGCAATGTCGAACAACTGGTGCGCGACGTGCTCGCCGACCTCATCGAACACGGAACCAGCCAGCGCATCGAACAGGAAAGCAACGAAATCCTCTCCACCATGGCCTGCCACGGCTCAGTACGCGCCAACCACCGCCTTACCATCCCCGAAATGAACGCGCTGCTGCGCGATATGGAGCGCACCGAACGCAGCGGGCAATGCAACCACGGACGACCAACCTGGACGCAACTGTCGATTGATCAACTGGATAAGTTGTTCATGCGGGGGCAGTGATATTTTCGGGAGCGGTGGTGGTTATGAATTATCTAAATTCATTGCTGTCCCGTTAGCTCATTGTTCACCATTAACCAAGTCGGTGTTCACCTTGCGCCAGTAAATGCAATCCGCTTTTAAACGATATTTCTGCAAAGAACTATTGGGTTTTTCAGGTATCGTCATTTCAATAAGGCCTTGTTCCAGTGCCGGTTTTAAATAGCGCTCCCGAAACGATTTTCTATCTTTTAGCCCCAAAGCTGTTTGTAATGCAGCCCGGCTCATCTCGCCTTTTATCACAGCAAGCAACTGTTTAACTTGGTGGGTGACTTGAGGGGTCTCTTGGGGGGCAGTGTTTGCAATACAGCTATCTAAAATGCGTTCCAGCATAAACTGGATAAAAGGGGCAGAATCACTTTTCTCGGTACTTTGGTTAATTGCACTATAGTAATCTGCCTGATTCGCATACACCATGCTTTCAACGGGCAAATATTTAAAAAGGGGATTCCATTCACTTAAAACTAATGTTTGCCATAAACGCCCCATGCGGCCATTGCCATCACTAAAGGGGTGGATAAATTCAAACTCATAATGAAACACGCAGCTAACAATCAAAGGGTGTTCATCACTCGTCTTTAACCAGCTTAATAAATCCGCCATTAATTTGGCAACGCGATCAGCCTGTGGCGCCATGTGAACCACTTGCCTGCCCTTCATAACACCCACGCCTTTTTGACGGTATTGCCCTGCATCATCTACCAGACCCAGCATTAGGGTTTTGTGTGCGCTTAATAAATCCTTTTCACGAGTAGAACGCCACCTCCCAAATTGCTCATAGGCATCCAGCGCATTCTTAGCCTCCTGCACTTCACGCGGTGGCGCGATCACCGGCTTACCCTCCAAAATGGCGGTTATCTGTTCTTCACTGAGCGTATTGCCCTCAATCGCCAGGGAACCCTGAATAGTGCGAATACGATTGATGCGGCGCAAGCGTAAAGTGTTTTCACTTTGCTCCTGTAAAACAGATAAACGCCCCAGTTCCTCACTGATTTCTGCAACGAGGCTAAGCATTCTCGGGCTTATAGTGAATGGTGGCTGTTTGGGCATGGGGTGATTATACATAAATACGAAAATACATCGGTGATTGGCATTCACTTTGGCGCTACTTTTCCGTACCCTTAGACTCCGCTCAGGGCGCGGGGAATATGTAAATATTTTTGCTGAATTTATATTTGAATTGGGTGATTACACTGTTCCAAATCCCAGTAAATTAAGGGGTCTTCACATCATACCTGCGTAGGTCGATACCCAGCATTGCTTTAGTGCCTCTGCTTACATGGATTCTGGCCTACGCCCAATGTCATTGACTTAAGCCATAAGTTACTGATATTCATAAAA
>JANTHA010000291.1 GCA_024762625.1 Thiotrichaceae bacterium | reverse complement strand
ATAGAGCAGATTGGCGCGCGGTATGTGGGTGTTGCACACCGGTTTGCATTTACCGCAACGCAGGCAGTCCTTGATATCGTCATTCAGCGCACCGAGTTCGTTATGCTCCAGTAACAGCGCCTCGCGTTCAACAAGCCGTAGCGACGGCGTGTAGGCGTTTTGCAAACCAGAACCCGGCATCAACTTGCCCTTGTTAAAGTGGCCATTGGGGTCAACCCGGCTTTTGTATTCGGCAAATTCGTTGATCACATCATCCTGTAAATAATGCATCTTGGTCAGGCCAATACCGTGCTCTCCGGAAATGACGCCGCCCAGTGAAATCGCCAGCTGCATGACTTGATCGACAATGTGCTCGGCTTCCTGCATCATTTCATAGTCATTCGAATTGACCGGAATGTTGGTATGCACATTGCCATCGCCCGCATGCATGTGCAGCGCCACAAATAGCCGTCTGGAACGGATTTTTTTATGGACTTTATGAATCGCATCGCGCAGCGGCTTGAGCGTTTCGCCGACAAAAATATCTTCCAGCGGTTTTTTGATTTCTTTACGATAGGAAATACGCAGATCGCGGCGCAGCAGTAGATTGATCAACTTGTCGCCTTGTTTCAGGCTGATACGCGCCTGATCATCCAGTAGTTCGTCATGGCTGGCGGCGGCTTCGTCAACATGCGCGAGAATGGCTTTCCAGCGTTTCCTCACCCGCCTGAGATGATCTGCGGCATGGTCTTTTTTAGCCTGTAAAATAGCGTCGCTTTCTGCGCTCTCTTCAAAGCCTGGTTGATTACGCAACTGGCGATCCAGTTCCGGGTTGTCTTCACAGAAAATTTCCAGCGCGGCATCTATCAGTTCCAGCTTGTTTTTTGTTGACTGGAAAATATTGATGCGCTCAATTCCTTCACTGTAAGCATCCAGCCTGTCTAGCGGGATAACCACATCTTCGTTGATTTTAAACGCATTGGTATGCGCCGCTATCGCTGCGGTGCGCGCGCGATCCAGCCAGAACAGGCGACGCGCTTCGGGGCTGATTGCAATAAAGCCTTCGCCATTGCGCGCGTTGGTGAGTTTGACAATATGCGAGGCGGCGGCTGCGACTTTCTCCTCATCATCACCCACAATATCCGCAATCAGAACCATTTTAGGAAAAGCGCGGCGCGCTGACTTGGGCGTGTATTTGACGGCTTTTACATAGCGTTCATCAAGGTGCTCCAGACCAGCCAACAACACATCAGGATTGCTGTCCAGATAATCTTTAACCTCAACAATCGCAGGCACCGCCTCCTGCAAATCACTACCGTAAAACTCCATACAGACGGTGCGCACCTGCTGCGGCATACGGTGCAGGATGAATTCGGCGGAGGTGATCAGGCCGTCGCAGCCTTCTTTCTGAATGCCTGGCAGGCCGCCCAGGAATTTATTGGTAACGTCTTTGCCGAGGCCAGCCTTGCGGAAAAAAGCGCCCTCAAATTCAAGTATCTCAACTTCGCCTTTGGGCGTTTTGCCATTTTTTTCGAAACGACTGACTTTAAAGCTGACCTTGTCCTGATCGTGAATTTTGCCAAGATTATGGTTAAGGCGCTCGACTTCCAGCCATTCGGCATCCGGCGTAACCATACGCCAGGAAACCAGATTATCCAGCGTGGTGCCCCACATCACCGCCTTTTTGCCGCCCGCGTTCATGGAAACATTACCGCCGATGGTGGAGGCGTCCTGCGAGGTCGGATCTACCGCGAACACCAGTCCGGCATTTTCCGCCGCCTCGGACACGCGCCGCGTGACCACGCCCGCATCGGCGCGAATCATCGCTACTTCGTGGTCTACGCCGGGTAAATCGCTACGCGTTTGTATCGGGTGCAACGTTTCCAGTTTTTCGGTATTGATCACCGCGCTCATCGCATCCAGAGGTATCGCGCCACCAGTGTAGCCCGTGCCGCCGCCGCGCGGAATCACGGTTAACCCCAGCTTGATTGCAGTTTGCACCAGTTGAGCAATTTCTTCTTCCGTATCCGGCGTAAGGACTACAAAGGGCATCTCGACGCGCCAGTCGGTTGCATCGGTAACATGTGATACCCGCGACAGCCCATCAAACTGAATATTATCCTTACGGGTAATCTGTCGGAATTTACGCCTGGCGCGCTTGCGTAATGCATAATAATCAGTAAACCAGGCGGCAAATTCATCCACTGATTTGCAAGCTATCTCCACTAATTCCAGCGTTAATTCATTACCACCTGCGCGCTCGCGGATACGCTGTAGCCGCTCGCGCATCGCCGCCATCAGGGAATTGCGGCGCTTTTCATTTTCCAGCAAATCGTCCTGGATGTAGGGATTACGCTTGACTACCCAGACATCGCCCAGCACTTCCAGCAACATGTGCGCCGACAGACCAGTGGAGCGTTTGCTACGCAGTATTTCAAGTATTTCCCAGGCGCGTTCACCCAGTACGCGCAAGACAATTTCACGATCTGAAAAGGAAGTATAGTTATAAGGAATTTCCCGATAGGGTCGCTGGGCTTTCATGATCTTCATGTTTAAAAGGTTAAGCCGCGCATTCTAACGCTTTTTAATTGAAAGGGCAGTATATTTACCTGTCATTTCTCCTCATTGGGTTTAGAATAACTTAGAATATCAAAGCGCCAACCATTTCATTCCAAGACGAACCATGCTTAAACAGGCAAACCAGACTTTCAGACGCCTTATCCGACAGAACGGCTTGTCAGCCCTGTTTCTGTCTTTCTTTCTATTATGTGGCCCTGTTCAAGCCGATCAAGCTAACCAGGCTGGCATAGACAGTCTGCAACAGTCATTGAAAGTGCTACAGATCAAGTTCGAGTCGTTTCAACGCAATGAGCCAACTGGAAAAGTCAGTGACATTGATGATTTTAAACAACAACTTGCTCATCTTAACGATGAGA
>JANTHA010000290.1 GCA_024762625.1 Thiotrichaceae bacterium | reverse complement strand
GATTTCCCAACCCTGTTTATACACTAGTACTTATGAACGCTGCCTGAAGTAGCCTATTTGCGCCTTTCTTCCGGTTTGGGTCTCTCTTTATAAGCATCCTGTGGCATGCCTAAACCTGTTGCATTCCTAAAAAAACAAACCCCAGACAACATGAGCTAATTTGAGAATCAGGCTCACAGGTCTGGGGTTGAAATAGGTTACGTGCAATTTTATGCTTCTGACGGCATCCTCCAAGACACGTCAGCGCAACCATTCTCCTCGGGTGGTATTTGGGGAGAAGGATGATTATAGGCCAGCTTTCCGAATTTGGCAAATCCTCAAGATCACTCTGACGTTTACTTCTTTTGTGGTTTTACTGGCAAACCAGGCGCGCTGTTCATCGCCGACAAAGCTTGTTGTTCACGTTGCATCTCATTTAAAATTTCCAGCACGATGGCGCCATCCTTGCCATTTAAAAAATGGCTTTCAGTCACGGCGGCAACGCCTGACCTGCCACGCAGGGCCCAGACATTATTCATATCCTGACTATATGGCGGCACGATAAAATCGTACTTATCCGGCCTGAGCTTCTTTTTGTTATTGCGTATTATTGAAGCATAATAAATATTGGGGTGCGGCTGGTGATTCATCCAGTATAAAAAGGTAGTGGGTGCTTCTTCTTTTAGATCCGAGAATAGGCCGCGCGCATCGCGCAATTCATCAATGCCGACAAAATCAGCCATCATGCCTAGCGGCGACCTTCCGGTCATTGAGGCGATTTTGGCCGTCGGCGCGCCTAAATGAGGGGAAGCAATGGTAATTAAACCATTAAGCGGCACATGCATGGGATCAATTGCATATAATCTGGCGACAACCCCGCCCGCGGAATGTCCGACCAGCGTTATCGGCTCGCCACGCTGAGCAAACAGATGTTGTAAATAATATGACAACAGCCGCTCCTGTTTTTGCAAATTGGCCGTGGATGGCAAGTTAACCGTATAAAATACATCGCCGGGTAAATTAGGATAGCGCGGCAATAACATGCCTCCAGGCGTATAGGCGTAACCTCCGCCATCTTTCCAGCCTGCAAACTGTAGTGGCGTGATAAAACCAGACGTTCGCCAGTTCATATCATTACCTAAAAAACCATGAACCAGCACCAATGTTCTTGCATGAGCCAACTGCGGCATGACAGCGAAGAACATCAACAAGCAGGTCGTCAGGAGCCATTGATGTTTTTTTCTGACCTGAAATAAGCGTCTGTTGCTCTTGTTTTTCATGATATTCACCTTAATATGTAACAAGCCATGACAATACGCTGCATAACCTTTGATCTTGATGACACACTTTGGGAATGCCACCCGGTCATCCAGCGCGCCGAACAAAAATTTTATGATTGGCTAAATTCATATTACCCAAAGATCACTCAAAAATATAGCCAGCAGGCCTTGATTGAGCACCGCATGGCGTTTATGCAAGCCAATCAGGATTACACGCATGATTTAAGCTGGATCAGAAAACGCTGGATTGAAAAGCTGGCTGATGAGGCGGGCTATGATCACAGCCTGGTGGAACCCGGTTTTGAGGTATTCTGGCTAGCCAGAAATGAAGTGACCCTGTTTGATGGCGCACTGGAAACACTTGAAACATTATCTCAAAACTTTACTCTGGGCGTTATCAGCAATGGCAACGCCAATGTTCATCACATCGGAATCGGTCACTTGTTTGACTTTACATTGTCTTCGGAACAAGCAGGTGTAAGCAAACCACATCAGGACATTTTTCATCAGGCGCTTCAACTGGCTTCTCATGCGGCGCATGAAACCGTCTATGTGGGCGATGACCCGGTGCGCGACATAAATGGCGCTCACAGCGCCGGGATGAAGGCGATCTGGTTCAACCCTTCGCTAACGCCCTGGCCCGGCGGTAAAACGCCAGATGCGGTAATTCGCTCACTGACTGAACTGGAAGACAAAATCAGCAAAATGTGAGAGAATTAATTTATTAGATAAATAAATTTAAAATCAGAATTTAAACAAATAAGTAGTTACCAAGCGGATACCTTAGCCGCAATGAATAGCGCCAAGGTAGACCAGCAGCAACACCGGTAAAACCAAAAGGGGAGACAGCGTCATGCAGCATAGCTTACTTAGCGATACATCCAATCGCAGTCGTGATGAATGGATTTCACGACTCTGGATATCAGGACGAGAAGAGGATAAAAAACTGGTTATCCATGCCGTAGACCTGATGCTTGACACCCGTTCTGTTGATCGCGACCCGCATGTTCCTCTAAGCCTCGACGTCGCAGATATACTCTGCAATCTGCAGGTTGACCAGGTCACACTGATTGCCACCGTGCTAAGCGATGTTCGCCTCAGCGATATTTATTCGCTGGATGACATCGCCAAAGAATTCAGCAGCACCATCGCTCTGCTGGTTAAAAATATGCGCTGGCTACATAATTTTAAAGCGCCTACCAGCAATGAAACGCCCATTCCGGAACAGGCGGAGCGACTGCGCCGCATGCTGCTGGCGATGGTTGATGACGTGCGCGCTGTGTTAATGCACCTGGCCTGGCGCTTACAGCATTTACGCTTGCTCAACCATGCGGAATTACATGAGCGTCGCGCCGTCGCCAAAGAAACCATGGATATTTTTGCGCCACTGGCCAATCGTCTGGGCGTTAGTCAACTCAAATGGGAAATGGAAGACCTTGCGTTCCGCTATCTGGAGCCGATTGCCTACAAACAGATCGCCAAATCACTGGATTCCAAACGACTGGAGCGCGAAGCCTATGTGGAAAATTTTACCCAGGAGCTAAAATCACTGCTCAAACAAGCCGGCCTTGATGCTGAAGTCTATGGCCGCCCAAAGCACATCTACAGCATCTGGAAAAAGATGCAGCGCAAGCACCTATCAATTGATCAGCTGTATGATTTA
>JANTHA010000289.1 GCA_024762625.1 Thiotrichaceae bacterium | reverse complement strand
ACACGTTTTGGTTACTTTTCTCTTGCCAAAGAGAGAAAAGTAACTCGTAGCCATTAGTTGAGGCTAAAAAAGAAACCAAAATCTGCTGGCTACGAACCTCGTCATTGGATGTTAACTATTAAGAACCACATTTCATGTCTAAATTTACTCTAGAAGGTTAAAAGTGATTGAGAATAGACGCTTATGTTACTGCTATCCCAATTAGCGGGACACCAGTGCTATGCTAAATTAAACCAATTCGATCCCCTGTCATATAGTCATAACCATTTTCTTCGTGCGCTACCAAAGTGCTGTTCATATACTTTGAAAAGCCTATCTGCTTCAGGTTGAAATAACGAATCACGTCCAGCATCCACATCGGCACCTGGCCGATATTGCACTTGAGCTCAAGTATTACCGATTCGCCTGTATGGAAAGTGTTGCCGGTATAGATATTCTGGTTATCATAACTGTTCATGTCGTCTAAGGGACGTAGCGTGTAGCGATCTTCAAGACGATATTTCATTGAAATATCCATGGTGACGCGCGCATAGTCATCCACGGTTGAGAAAAATGCACGACGGCGATACTGGGTCAGAATCTTGGGTTCTATCCTATAACTTATCGCAAGTCTCTGGAATATCTCCTTGTTTCTAAAATCTTTTTTATCTTCATCCGTCACACTGAATGCCGGATTTGTTAGAATCGCAGGCCATTCTTCCGGCGTCGCCGTTGCCCGATACTTCTTTACGATGGGGCCGGTTTTATGTTTAATCTCCAGAAAATAAGGCGGTTTATCGCCTTCGGCATAGGCTCTGGCGCGCATGTTGAATCGCATATCGCGGCCATACATGCGTTGTTGCAAAAACTGGAAGTTGGGCGTATCAAAATAGAGGCTGTTGACCGTATAAAAATTACCCTTCGCCTGATCGGAATAATAATCCAGAGAGCAATAAGGCGCGATGAAATCAGAGATCGCCTCGACCTGGGAATACGGAACCAGGTATTTGAGTTCATGCCGCTCAAGAACCGCGGGTAATGCGCTAAGCACCGCCATTACATAATCTCAGGCAAGCCGACTTGCAGCCAGTTTCTATAAGGCTTCACCGATAACATGCCCGCAGTATGCAAAAAGTCGATATACTGCCTCAAGGCGCGCACATGAAGCTGATTTTGTCGTTGTTGCACAGAAAGACCTTGATCCTTTAAATCCAGAACCAGTTGCGCATCGCCAATTTTTGCTACTCGCGCCAAGCGCTTATTGAGCCTTTCACTTAGCTGTTCATTACTGCGCCATTGATCCTGAAAGCGCTCTAAACGTAACAGTTTTTGCCTGAGCTGATCCTCGATTTCATTGATAGTATTGTCCATATCCATTTGAGAATAATAGGTTTTTCTTTTCTTCTGAACCCGGCTAAAGGAGGTATTGCCAAGCGGCACCCTGATGCCTACTTCAGCGCCAAAATCTTCATCCTGTTTATCATATTGAATTTTGACCGAATTAAGCGCCAGCTTTTCTTCTGCGTTAGCGCGCTGTAGCTCTTTTTGCGCCAGAGTGAAATCCAGGCGGGCTTTGCGGATCGCCGGACTGGCATGCTCAAAAGCCCGGCTTTGCATAATATCCTGCATGGCATCAAGCATTTGTGCAATGGATTGAGTTTGATCCAGCGACATGGAAATCTGATAGCGTCCCAGCGCAGCGCGATTGTCCATTTGATCAGCCCTAAGACTGTCCAGTGCTAAATCAGCATTAAGTAGTTTATCCGGCCTGAAATCATCCGAAAGCACCTGGCTCTTCCAGTTATTTAATTCAGAATTGGCAATTTCACGTTGCTGGGAGAGTGTAATGCGGCGCATTTCCTGGTCAATTTGATCAATCAATGTTAGATAACGGAATCTGAGTCTGTTTTCCAGTATCTCGTCATGGCTAATACCGGATTTCTCCTGACTGATGCGCAAAATATCATTCTCGACAGCAATCTGTTCGCCATTTTTCAGAGATACTTCAAAGCTGAGTCGCTGTTTGTCCAGGTCGCCAAAATCACTGGCGCGCCATTTTAATTCGGCGTCATCCACCCACGCTTCCAGACCGCTGGGTTTAACGTCAATATCGCCATCTGCCTGATAGGCCTGAAACCGTTGCTCATTCTCGTTAATGGTTGTACGAATAAAGTCACTATCAGCCTCAGCCTGCGCACAGCCTGTCCATGCCATCATTAATAACCCACTCGAAACAAGCGCTGATTTGATACACGATAGCAAACTCATCGAGTCGTCCCCCCTGGCCGAGAATCGGCGAATGCGCCGGGAAACAGCGCTTCCGCCTTTTTACCAAATGGATTAAAAAATGCTTCCGCGGAATTTGGTCTTTCCGGAGAAAAACTGATTTGCACTTTCTCCCCCAGTAACAAGGGATTATTATTTTCCAGGCGGATCACGACTTCTCTACCCCATGAACGCACATTCGGGTTGAGTTTTAATCGCTCCGGATATTCCACGATGCGACTCCCCAGACTTTCAATCACACCGGGTACGGGCTGTTGATTATGGTTATAACTTGGGTGCACCCAAACGCGTTGCCCGATTTTTGCATCATTTGATACATTCTCATGGACATAGCCCTTCACATATTCAGGGTATAAACCATGTAGCGTCAAGACGCCCTTGAAAGCCGGGATCCGCTCTCCAGGTTTGACAATAATACTACCGATTCGACCCGTAAAATCAGCACGCACGATTAACTCTTGCGCCTGACGGTTTACTTCTTCAAGACGGTTCTCAAGCTCCTCCTTTTTAATCTGTAGCGGTTTTCCGGTAGCCACAAGCCTGGTTTTCAGCGCATTGATCTCCGCCTGAATGGAATCAGCGACAAATTGCTTCTGGCGGCGCAGCAAACGTGTCTGTTCAAGAACCGGGTCGGCATTAGCCGTATCGCCAGTTTTAAGCGCTGTGCCGGTGATCT
>JANTHA010000288.1 GCA_024762625.1 Thiotrichaceae bacterium | reverse complement strand
TCTTTCATTTTTACTTCGGTTTTATCATTTTTTTATTGGTTTGTTGTATCAGCGCAACTTGACGATAGACTCTCCTCATAGGTGGTTATTATATAAAATAATTAGCCTATCAAAATACACAAAATAGAACAAAAACAATACATACCTAAAGTAACTTGTTATCTAGTTATCATAGTCTTTTAATTGCCATAAACTATTCCTCTCTACTCCCGCCTGTTTTTCAAGGTTGCCGGCTAACTTACTGTCTTTAAACGAAGTTTTTGTTCTTTTTAGTGGTGTTTTTTGCCAATAATGTTTGCAATGTGGGGAATTGGTGGTAATATTGTCACAAAATGGATATTTGTGGTGAATGGTGGGTTGAAGAGTGAAAAAATACCAGTTGCTACTCGTTTGAGATGTTGAATCCATAATAATTACAACCACCGGATTACAGATACGTGTTTAGAGGTATTTCAAACCTGAATCTTGACGCCAAGGGGCGCATGGCGATACCGACCAAGTATCGCGACAAGATCAAGGGTGATCATGGTGGCGAAATGGTGGTGACGCTTGATCATATGGATCGCTGTTTGTTGTTGTATCCGATGACTCGCTGGGTAGAGACCGAGGAGAAATTGTTATCCTTGCCTAACCTGAGAAAGTCAGTGCGTCAAATGAAGCGCTTGATTCTGGGGCATGCGTCTGAAGTTTCTCTGGATGGTCAGGGGCGCATCATGGTTTCAGGCCCGTTGCGTGAATATGCTGGTCTGGATAAAAAAGTCGTACTGGTAGGGCAGGGCGATAAGTTTGAGCTTTGGAATGAGGATGTCTGGAATAGTGATCGCGAAGTCTGGCTGGATGAAGCGCCGGATCTGATGGAGAACGATGAAGATCTGAAGCACTTCTCGATTTGATGGGTTTGGGCTTTGAAGGACGATAAGCGCAATAAAGGTAGCAAGGACGATAAAGAATTTTTGCATGAGACCGTGTTGTTAAATGAGGCGGTCGAAGCGTTAAGCATCAAGGAAAATGGCGTCTATGTAGACGCAACATTTGGCCGGGGCGGACACTCGGCTGAAATAATAAAGCAGCTTGGTCCGCAAGGGCGATTGTTGCTGATTGATAAAGACCCGCTTGCCATCGCTCACGCGAAGGGAGCTTACAAGCATGATGAGCGGGTTCGGGTCTGGCAGGGATCTTTTAAGGATTTCCCGGTCGCCTTGCAGGAAACAGGGTTCTGTAAGGCTGACGGGCTATTGCTGGATCTGGGTGTGTCTTCACCGCAGTTGGATGACGCGTCGCGCGGCTTTAGTTTTATGCGCGATGGCGCACTCGATATGCGCATGAACCCCGCTGTGGGTGAAAGCGCCGCCGAGTGGCTTGGCAGAGCAGCAGAAGATGAGATTGCCAATGTTATTTATCAATACGGTGATGAGCGGTTTTCGCGAAGAATCGCACGCGCCATAGTGGAGAAGAGAGCAGAAACCCCCTTCAGTACGACTTTACAGTTGGCTGACTTAATAACTGCCGCGATACCACGAAAAGCTCAGAGAAAAGAACCGGGCAAGCATCCGGCGACTCGAAGCTTTCAGGCGATACGGATATTCATAAACCGTGAGCTTGATGATTTGCATGAGTGCTTAGATAGTTCGTTAGAGTTTTTGACAGCCAAAGGACGTTTAGTGGTGATTAGTTTTCACTCACTGGAGGACCGCATTGTGAAACGTTTTCTCAAATCACATTCGCAAGCCCCCAGACTTCCCCGCGGTTTGCCTGTTATGGATGATCAGCTGTACAAGCCGGCATTCAGGTTGATAGGTAAGCCAGTCAAGCCCTCAAAAGACGAAGTTGCGGTCAATGTTCGGTCGCGTAGCGCCATTATGCGTATAGCTGAAAAACGCGAGAGCTAAAAAAACGCGTAAGCTATAAGCTGAAAAAGGTGCAAGTTAGAACGCATCAGTGTAATAGACGTGACATGACAGTCAGAAAGTAAACCAAAATCGAGAATTTTAGGATGAGTGATAAGACCCCGGGTTCGTCTATGAGCGAAAGTAATTCCACGCGTTTGATGGAAAAGACCAGCATGGATTCAGTGATTAACTGGAAGCTGATTTTGCTGCCAGTCTTGTTTGTGGCGGTTGTCTTTGTGGCGATTAAAACCGTTGTGCATCGACATGAGGCCAGAAGTTTATTTATCGAAGCGCAAAGGCTTGGCAAGGAGCGCGATGTACTCGCGGCGCAATGGAGTCGTCTCAAGCTGGAGCAGGCTACGGCGCTCAATCAGGTGAGCGTTGAAAGGCAGGCGCGTTGGGATCTGGGGATGCAAATTCCAAAAACCTCGGATCGACAGATGATCAGGGAATCTGCTTCCTATCTTGTTGATGCAGACCCTGAAAAGACAGGCTCTGGAAAAGGCGCGGTTGGCGCCAAGCCATCTGCTTTTAATCAGGTTTCATTGGGCGATTAACGAAGAAAATAGCGTGATTAAACGAAGAAAAAAATCTCGAATTTCCGGCAACAAGCCAAGCAGCAAGGGCCTGACGCACAAGCCAGTATCGCGCGCAACCAGCAAACTCTCGCCGGTTTATCGCGGCAGGCGTTTGGTGTTAATGCTGGTTTTGTTGCTGGGTATTGGCGTGTTGTTGATTCGCGCCGGTTATCTTGAGGTGTTTCAGCAAAGCTGGCTTCAGGCGCAGGCTGATAAGCGTCAGATGCGCACCGTAACCGTGCCGCCCTATCGGGGCGTTATCGTTGATAGAAATGGCGAATCGCTGGCCATTAGCTCGCCAGTGGAATCCATTTCGCTTGACCCTAAGAAATTGCTGAATATACAATTTCAATTGCAGAAAATAGCGACGCTGAAGAAAGGCGATGAAGCGCGCCTTGCCAGTCTTGATCTGGAGGAGTTAAATCAGAACCTGGAAAAAATGGAAGCAATTCTGGGGCTGGGTAAAGGCGCTTTGCTTGAAAAATTGCAATCAATGTCTACCC
>JANTHA010000287.1 GCA_024762625.1 Thiotrichaceae bacterium | reverse complement strand
AAACGGCCTATCCACTTGAGAATTTCGAAGAAAAGGCGGCTATATCCAGCAGAATCAGCGGCTTTTCATTCAGTCAAGCCGCCTCTTATTTACTGGCTTTTTTCATAACGCTTGGCGCCGGTTATGGGATACATGATTATATTGCGCCGGAATCAACGCATGATGAATATCATGGTGTGTCGCTGGCCGATATCAAGCCACAGGATGACAAGGTGATTTTGTTTCTTAGCTCGTCTGAACCCGTGAAATTCATGAAAACGCTTTCAAAAGCCGAGTCGCTCGCCAAGAAATTCCATAACACCGATGGCAGGGTGTATGTGGTCACCAGCGCAGCAGGCATTGATCTATTACGCAGTAAAACATCGCCTCACAAGGGACATATCCTTGAAATGAAAAAACTGTATCCTTCACTGCATTTTGTCGCCTGTAATAACACGCTGTATCAGTATAAAAAGGCTGGAAAACCAGTAGAGCTTATCGAAAGCGCTGAAGTAGCCCCGTCAGCCGTTGAATTTGTGGTTAAGCATTTACAACGGGGATGGCGCTATATTGCGATTTAAGCCAGCATGAAACGATCCTGAAACTATGCTGAAACAATACTTAAAAATGCTGAAACAATAAGCGCCTGGTCAGCGACTTGTTAACGATACACTTCCAGTTTGCTGATGGTGGCGATCGAAATTGGCGTTGTCGCGACGCCGCTGTGAATGCGTTGCTTGATGACTGCGCTGTTGCCGCGAATACCTACCAATGCGCCTTTAAGGGTCTTGCCATTGGTTCGATGGATGCGTATGGGACGACCAATCAATGAACCGATTTTGCCTATGCGAACCACATGATATTTTGGCGCGACATAGGGTTTTTGTTTGATTACCTCTTCCTTGACCGCGCCTGCAGGCAATAAATCCGTTTCCTTGATGACCAGATCATCTTCTTCAGAATCCGCGCTCATATTGTCATCGCCACCGTCTTCGTTAGCGGCATGTTCCTGATCAATACCTTGTTCAATGATGTTTTCTGATTCAGCTACGGCCGATGACAGACCGTCAATACTTAAGCCGCCGCCCGCAACAGCACCTGACATTGCCTGCTTTTGTTTGGCGATCTGGTTGATTGAGTCCAGTGTTCCCTGGATGGAGTTGCCGCTCACGAGTATTGCAGCAAGCAGCGTGATCATGCCAATAACGCTACTCGCGATATTGGTGGTGATGGCGCCGCCCCAACCCATCTGATTGATGTATTTGTAGGCCGCCGAAGAAATCAAAAACGGCACAAGCAACATGATGACAAACAGGATATTGGGGTTAAGCTCAACGCCGAACATGCCGATGGGAACCATCGCAACCATGGCGAGGATGCCGCCAACCAGCCAGGCAAGAAATATCCAGCCCATGCCGGGGCGTTTCGCCAGCAACATTTTGGCGATATAACTGACCAGCCACAAAGTGACGCCCAATGCTACAACAACAGATGCTAAAAAAATCATGATGAGAACCCTACATTTATAATAATTATTATTGTCTTGTGTGAATATCTAGTTCTGGTGCGAATACAAGCGCATGCGCGTTATACGCAGAATAGTAGCTTAATTAAGCCTCATATCATGCTAAGACACAAGCATAAGCCGATAAGCTGTAGGCCCGATGTGAATAAATCAGGCTTTTATTTTTCGCTCGGCGAACTCTTTGGCGAAATCAAGCATACGCTGTGTTGACCGCAAGGCCTTGACGCGCACGTCTTCATCAACAAAGATTTCATTCTTGCCTGTTTTCAACACCTCCAGCAAATTATGCAAACCATTCATCGCCATCCAGGGGCAATGTGCGCAGCTGGTGCAGGTTCCGCCCACGCCATGCGTCGGCGCTTCGATAAATTCCTTGCCGGGCGCTTCCTGTTTCATTTTGTAAAAAATGCCCTTGTCTGTCGCGACGATAAACTGCTTGTTGGGCAAGTCCCTGGCGGCGTTGATAATCTGCGTAGTGGAGCCAACCACATCCGCCATGGCGATGATTTCATCGGGTGATTCTGGATGCACCAGCACCGCGGCATCGGGGTATTTTTCGATCAGGTCGCCCAGCGAGCGTGTTTTAAATTCGTCATGCACAATACAGGAACCTTGCCAGCGCAGCATTTCAACGCCCGATACTTTCTGGATATAGTTGCCAAGATGCTTATCCGGCGCCCATAATACCTTTTTACCCTGTTTTCCAAGCCAGGTAACCAGATCAAGCGCGATGCCCGATGTCACTACATAATCCGCCCTCGCCTTCACATCAGCGCTGGTGTTGGCGTAAACCACCACGGTGTGATCGGGATGCTGATCGCAAAACGGGCCAAATTCCTCAATCGGGCAGCTCAGGTCGAGCGAGCATTCTGCTTCAAGCGTCGGCATCAGCACGCGTTTTTCCGGATTCAGTATTTTTGCGGTTTCGCCCATGAAGCGCACGCCCGCGACAATCAGCGTTTTGGCCGGGTGTTGATTACCGAATTTAGCCATATCAAGAGAATCGGAAATATAGCCGCCGGTCTCATCAGCAAGCTCCTGCAGTTCCTGGTCAACATAATAATGCGCAACCAGCACGGCATCCTGTTGTTTCAGCAATTTTTTAATTTCGTCTTTGACCGCCTTTTTTTCTTCGGCAGTGTAATGGGGACGCAGAGATTCGATTTTTGCGGTTACCGGAATCTTGAATTCCGGGATGGCTGGTTGTGATTGATTTTGTGTATTGCTTGCTGTTACTTGGGACGACATGTTTTATACTCGGTAGTTCGTTATCCAAAGTATATCAAAACCATCCACCATGTCAGATAAAAACCAAACAGACGCTGCTTTTTCATCGGCTGCGCCAACATCCATGTGTAAAACCGATCCCGAGATCAAAAGCGCGGGCAAAACAGAAAAACCGCTGATTCTGGTTGATGGCTCATCCTACCTATTCCGCGCCTTTTACGCCCTACCCTCTTCACTGACCAGCC
>JANTHA010000286.1 GCA_024762625.1 Thiotrichaceae bacterium | reverse complement strand
CGCAAGGGATGCAAACAGAAACAGGGTATCGCGCGGGTCTTTAAGATTGGTGCGAAAGCGGATAATCGCCATCGCCGCCATGATGCCCAGACCACGCGCCAGACTATCGCCGATTGCCTGGATGATGACCGCTGCAATAATCGAAATCAGCACGATCGCCTGCACATAGTTGCGTGAATAGGAAAGCCCGCGAAAAGTCTTCTGATAGACAATAGCCAGGAGCACCGATAATACAAACGACAGTAAAATCGTAAAAATAAGCGTTTGCAAACTGGCGCTTTCTGAAGCTGTTTGAACGGTAATCGCGTCAAGCATCGTGGACCCTGCTGTTTGTCTCGTTTTTAAAATTAGAAATATTATGGAACACGGTAATATTGACACAATTCATCATAATGATTAAATATTGATCAGGACGAGGGGGCGGGAATACAGGATGAATAGACAATCAGGCATCGATCTTAGTTCACCCTGCATTTTTTGAATTCTATTCAAACAAAGACAACTGTTCCGGCAAGTCGGGAGGATTGAATTGTAAACCAAGCCCAATCAAACGCACCGGTCGGTTGCCGCGTTGCCAGGCATTGGCGCAGAGTCTCATATAACTGCTTTTATCAGGCTGAAAACCCGACATCTGCACCGTAGTCGCTGCAAAATCATTAAATCGCATTTTAACAAACAGCGTTTTGGGAATTAGCCGCTGCTGTTTTCTGGCGCGTTCCAGTCGCCTTGTCAACTCCTTGTAAAGTCCCGGAATTTTGAGCAGGCAAGCCTCCAGACTGGGTAAGTCTTCAGAAAACGTATCTTCAACACTCAATGATTTACGAATGTGCGTATTGCTGACGGGCCGATGGTCAATACCCTGACTATAGAGATATAGCTGTTCGCCAAAGCGGCCAAAATGTTGTTTTAAACCGTCCAGACCAAGCGCATGCAAATCGCCACAAGTAGCCAGACCAAGCTTTGCCATTTTTTGCGCCGTCACCTTGCCAACGCCGGCAATAGCGCTAACCGGTAAATCCAGAACAAACGCGGCAACCTCTTCCGGCGCAATCACTTTCTGGCCATTGGGCTTGTTCCAGTCACTGGCGACCTTGGCCAGAAACTTGTTTGGCGCAATACCCGCCGAAGCCGTCAGTTTCTGCGAAGCAAAAATCCGCTGGCGTATCTCTCTCGCCATCAAGGTGGCGCTACCATGACAATGCTTGGATTCACTGACATCCAGATAGGCTTCATCCAGCGATAAAGGCTCGATCAGATCGCTATAATCCTGAAATATCGAATGAATTTCGGCGGACACCGCCTTATACAGATCCATCCGCACTGGCAACATAAGCAATGCCGGACATAATCTCAGCGCACGCGACATGGGCATGGCTGAATGTACGCCAAACTTGCGCGCTTCGTAATTACAGGCCGCCACTACGCCCCGCGAATCGGCTTGCCCGCCCACTGCGACTGCTTGACCGAGCAATTCAGGGTTCTCCCGCACCTCGACAGCGGCGAAAAAACAATCCATATCAATATGGATTATTTTACGGTTATTTTTAGTTTGTTGAACAGTGAACTGGTTAATAGACACGTATCCGCGCAGAATTTCCCTTTATTTTGCCATCCAGAAAGCATGCCAATTGAGAATGCCTCATTAAAGGCAATCTTGCACCCAGTACATTTAGTAGTTGTTTGAGAATAAGCAAACGCCTAAATGTGGTAGTATCAATCTTATGCAGCTGTTTTATTCCCAAATAGACCTGTTTCTGGACGATAAAGAATTAAACAGCCTCGCGGATAAAATTTATACGCCCCGACTATTCGGGAAATAAAGAACAACCGGACTTTCTTTCACTTCCTTCTCAAGCTCTGCCTTTTCCTTTTTCAGCTTTGCTTTCTCGTGATTTTTCAATTTATCCTTATACATCCTTTTATCAGCAATATCCATCAAGACATTAACCTGATCGCCACTGGCCGGGTAGGAAGCCATGCCAATACTTGTGCCGACAGATAATTTATACCCTTTAAAACCAATAGGTTGTTCTATTGCCTTTCTTATTTTATCAGCAATCGCTTCAGCCATACCCAACTCTGATTTTTCGACAATCAGGGCCACTGCAAACTCATCACCGCCGAGTCGAGCCAGACAATCGCCATTGCGTAGACAGGATTTCAAGCGCTTGGCAACAATCTTGAGCACCTTATCGCCCGCTTTATGCCCATAAACATCATTCACCTGTTTAAAGCCATTCAAATCCAGATACATGATTACCAGCGCCATATCGAGCTGTTTTACGCGCTCCATAAACATTTCCATCTTTTCCTTGGCGTAACGACGATTTGGCAAACCGGTTAACTGATCATGATTTGCCAGATGCTGATGGTTTTCAGCCTCCTTGGCCTTTTCTTCATAAGCCGCTTTCAGAGATTCTTGTAACAGGAAGTTTTTACGGAGATAACCATCTCGTAAAACTTGTGCAAGTAATCCAAAAATTACTGCGCTGCCAAACATAAATAAATTTGTTATTAAAACCGAAATACTCTCATATAGAGACAAGCCTCTAATCACAAACTCAATATACATATAACCAGAAAAAGCAATAATAGTTAATAATGAGGTTGTAAAAACGTTTAAATATGTCCAGGAGTATAATGCGATCATGATTATGATTACGCCTGAAAAATATGATGTGTACGCTTGATCTGATGGTGAAGCAAGAAAGATCATTGCTTCCACAC
This sequence comes from Thiotrichaceae bacterium, assembly GCA_024762625.1. Classification (GTDB taxonomy): domain Bacteria; phylum Pseudomonadota; class Gammaproteobacteria; order Thiotrichales; family Thiotrichaceae; genus Cocleimonas. The sequence goes on along the minus strand of JANTHA010000286.1, from coordinate 250 downwards.
CTAAAAATGCGGTAATAAATTCAAGGCTGATTATAAATGAGTAATATTTAATGAAGTGTTTGCTGTAAGTTAAAGCATAACCCACTAGAAAAATAGCTATTACAAATGCTCTGATTACTAATGCGTAAGAGAAGGCGGATGGTAAGGCAAAATAATCTACCAATACAAAAGCCCCATATAACAACACTCCCAAAATTGAAAGTATACGCGCAAGCCTTGTTTTTTCTTCTTTCAGAAAACCAGCATAATG
>JANTHA010000285.1 GCA_024762625.1 Thiotrichaceae bacterium | reverse complement strand
CGGGTTTCCAGTTACAACAAAAGTTAAAATCTGTAGTGCCATACGAAGGGGTGATTAAACCTTAGGTGACTGTATTATATGGTCTTTTTGTTTTGTATATCGAAAGATGGGTTAAGGGAATTATTTAAAAGACGATTTTGAATATCTGCTCTCTTGATCCTTAGCCCTGTACAATGTTTTAACAGCTGCTAAAAGAGTAATTTGGAACAAAATACAGTTATATAAGGTGCGTATTGTTTAAATTTGCCTGGTGGTGATTTAAATCAATTGAACCAAATTGCTGAATATGTATGATTAGACCATGAACACAATAGGCGATTCTCCAAAATTTCAGGAAGTAGTACGCACCGCCGAACTGGTTGCGGCGACTGATGTGCCTGTATTGCTTATGGGCGAAGTAGGCACGGGGCGCGATTTTTTTGCGCGACGCATTCATGCTGTGAGCCGTTACGCGAAACATCCGTTTGTAAAGATTCACTGCTTGACGCTGGCGGATGAAACGGCGGAGGATGAATTGTCCAGTCTACGCCACGGAGTTCTTTATCTTGATGAGATCGCCGATCTGTCTGCGCCATGGCAATCAACGCTGTTGCATTATATCGAAACCGGACAGCTTTCCCTTACAGGTGATTCAGACGCTTCAAAGGGCGCCAAAAAGCTCGATCTGCGACTGATCGCGAGCACCGCAAAAGATTTGAAAAGCAGGGTGGATAAGGGGCTTTTTCGCGCTGATTTATACTATCGCCTGAACGTGATTCCAATAGAATTGCCTCCGCTGAAACAGCGCGATGGCGATATTCCATTGTTAATTGATGCGTTCTTCCGGGAGTTTGTAAAACAGAAACGGATAATTGCGCCAACCATCAGCAAGGCGGGGATGAAACGGATTATCCAATATGAATGGCCCGGCAATGTGCGCGAACTACGCAATTTTTGTGAGCGGATGTTTATCCTGTTCAGCGGCAGAGAAATTGATGTCGCTAACTTGCCGGTGGAAATTCGCAGTTTCTCAAAACCTGGTAAGACAGATCAATCGCCTTTCAGTCTGCCATCGTCCGGCATAAATCTGGAATCGGTGGAAGTCGACTTGATGTTGCAAGCGCTGGATAAGTCCAGTGGCAATAAATCCAGGGCAGCGCGCCTGTTGGGTTTAACGCGCGATACGTTTTTGTATCGCTTAAAGAAGTATTCGATCGAAGCTTGAGTCTTAACACAGCTCCAATACCGGTCATTGCTGTATTTGCAGCTTGGCGCTGAATCCGCAAAGCCCCGCAAATAGCACTTACATCATAAAGTTGGCTTTATACAGTTCAACCACCTTTTTAAACTGTTCCGGCTCAAGTATCTGATTCATTTTATCGCGGCAGAAGGCTTTGCCGCGGATTACTTTGGTGCGCTCCTGCATGATGGCGTCGGAAAGTCCGGCCAGCTTCTCGGTTGGCGCATTTTCCAGTGCGGCTTGCTGAATTTCATTTTCCAGTTTGATAATCTCGGCGTATTGCTTTTTCATGACTGGCTCGCGCTCATCGCGCCATTGCTTCAGGGCCGCCGCCTGTTTTTCGCTGAGATTGAGTTTGTCGCCCATTTTTTTGATCACCATCATCAGATTCGGCATTGGATTGACGTGTTTGATCATTTTCATTTTTCCCGCCATATCGTCGCTGAATGCTTCTTTTTGGGCAAAATCTTTTTTGTAAATATCCATCACTTTCTGAAACTGTTTTTCGTCCAGTATGGTTCTCAGGTCGTCTGCACAGGAGGCCTTGGTGTTGATGATATTCTGGCGCGCAAGCATCAGCGAATTGGCGATTTGGTCAATTCTGGAAATCGACTCGCCTTTGAGCGTCGCGTCGCGCAGCTCCATTTCAAGTTTGGCAACTTTGGCGAATAATTCCTTTACTTCGGCGCGCCGGGTTTTGGCGTGTTGTTGCAGGGTTTCTTTTTGCTGCTTACTTAAATTGAGTTTGTCGCCTGATGTCTTAATCACTTTCATCAAATTAGGCATGGGATTTAGGTGGCGCATTTTTTCAATGTTGCCCATTTTAGACATTTCGCCGCCCATGTGCTGTTTGTGATTCATGCCTTTCATACCGCCTTTCATCATACCCATCATGATTTTTTTAACGGTTGCGGTCACTGTTTCTTTGCTCCCATTATCGAATTCAAGCGATAAATTCACTTTGTCGCCCGCCTTGATTTTGCGTTGCAGGCCGATCAGCATGATGTGAAAACCGCCGGGCTTTAGCGCAGTTTCGCCGTGCGCAGGGATCACAATTTTGGGAACCTGGCGCATTTGCATCATGCCGTCTTTATGCACATGCTCGTGAAGTTCAACCGTTTTAGCGACATCGCTGCTGGCTTTGATCAGGGCGATATCGGCGTCCGTGTTATTTTTCAAGGTCATGAATGAGGCGGAAATTTGCTGTCCCGGTGGGACTTCGCGCACATACGGGTTGTCAATGCTGATGTCTGCCGCGAATGACAGGCTTGTTGTCAGAAGCAATAATACCGAGAATATAATTTGGTTGACGCGTTTCATGTTTTTTCCTGCATTAAATATTAGGATTCGCTAATTCTACGTTTTTTTTTAAATGAAGCTACTATATATGTTCAATTAAGTTCAGATTGTGTGAAATCACGCATTCGGCTGAGTTTTCTCAATGTCGGCGTAAAACAATCAGCGCTAAACTATCTTTTTTAATTGAGGATTTAAAATGAAAATAGGCGTTACTTCACAGAATTTTAGAACAATTACCGGACATGCGGGCAAGGCGCGACGTTTTTTTGTGTATGAAGGAGACAATGAGGATGATGTAAAGCTTATTGATCAACTGGATTTACCGAAAAATCAGTCGATACATGAAAGCAGCCTAGATGAAAAGCATGTGCTTGATGATCTTGATGTTTTGATAACCGCCGGTTGCGGTGATGGTTTTCTTCGTAAAATGGCGAGTCGCGGCGTTAAGGTTGTAAAAACCAAGGAGCAG
>JANTHA010000284.1 GCA_024762625.1 Thiotrichaceae bacterium | reverse complement strand
CAGATAGTCATATAGAAAATAGTATAATAAGGTCTTTCCTTGTCTCATCAATGGTAAACGATCGCCGCACAAAAACAACAACATCCGCCTTGATGATTGTGTATCAGTGTATTTGATTCAGTTTCTACAATCTGTCTATTATAAACAAAACACATCCATACACGGCATTGTAAATAGGACAAGTTCTCGTTTTTTAATCACGATGCAACAGGTTCACCGGATTTTTAGAAATATCCACCTCGAAACTTAGCTGCACCAGCGTGCCCTCGCCCTCATCGCTATCAAACTGAATCTCGCCGTTTATGCGTTCGGCGCGTTCCTGCATGATTGACAGGCCGATATGTTCGCCTGTCTCCTTGTTCTGTTTTTTTGGTTCGCTCGGCAAGCCAACGCCATCGTCTTCAACCAGCACGCTACAGTGTCCGTCTGCGGTGCTACTCATCAAAATGCGTACGTTTTCCGCCTGCGCATGTTTACGCACATTGGCGAGCGCCTCCTGGACGATTCGAACCACTTCGATCTCTATATCACGTGGCAGATTCTCCAGATCCCAGTTGTAGTAGAAAAACACATCCAGATCAGTTTCCTGGCGAAAGCGTTCGCTAAGCCTTTGCACCGACCGCACCACGCCCTTACCGTCAATTGGCGCGCGAAAATGAGTAATCAGGCTGCGAAGCTCAGCATAGGCGTCGTCAATGGTGTTTTCCAGTCCCTCCAGTTCGTGCCAGATTTCCTCTTCCTTACCCTGATTAAGCGAATCATCAAACAGGCGCACTTTATATCGCAAACTGGCGAGTGTCTGCGCCAAGGAATCATGCAGTTCGTGCGCCATACGGGTGCGTTCTTCGATAATTGATAGTGTTCGCGCGTCTTCTTCTACACCCGCTTTTTCAATCGCCATGCCAAGATGCTGCCCGATACTGGCGAGCAACTCGTGTTCGCCTTCGAGGAAATCATTTTCGAGACGATGCACAAACAGGTTGTAAACGCCCAGTGTTTTGCCGCGATAGGCCAGCGGAATCGCCAGCATTTCAACATCATCATTATCGGAAAAGAAGTTTTTGCCAACGATCAAACCACATTGTTTAACATCCGAATGCACCATAATGGTGGCGTCATTTAACGCCTTGCCGCATAAACAATTCGGAGCTGGCAATTTCTCTTCAAGCTTGATGATTTCTTCGCTTAAACCAATACTTGCAACCAGTCGCATCTGGCCATCCTTATCCAGCAAGCGTACTGTTGCGGCTTTGGCCTTCACCACACTTGTCAAGGTATGCAGAAAACGTTGCAGTAAATCTTCCAGATTATTGGACTTATTGATACAGGAAGCGACATCATACAACACACTCAGATAGTGTTTTTTCTGTTCGATATGGCGCGCCTGCTGTGATAGCCGCTTTTGTTGTAAACGCGCCAGAGATTCATAATCAGCCGCTATTTCATTGATATGTTCGCGAATTCCACGAGAGGGACAACGCGATGTGCGTATCGGTATTCGCGAGGAAAAATCGCCTTCGAGCAACTGCCTGGCCCAGATGGAAAGGTCATTGCTAAAACGACTGAATTGATTCCACATCCAGTAAAATGCGCCCAGTACGCCAAGGCCAGCTATTATCCATAAAAATGTCATTAACGGCGCAAGCCATGAATTCTGATTGTCTGTGCTGACTGCCCAGAAATAGATGGCTCCGATCACGATGAAAATAATAAGAAAAAACAGCGCCAGAAAACGTATAAACCAGGAAAACTCAATCATCGGCTGTAAATTCGCCGTGGATTGATTCTGATTGTTCGCGTTTCCCTGATTAGCATCGGACGCAGTTTTTTCAGATCTTCCGTTGCCCTGCTGGCTCGGCAAGGTAACGGCGACATCTTTTAACGGGATTTGAGCGATATTTTCCTGGGACATGGCGTGTTCAATCTTCCGATCAATCTTCTGTTGGCGGTTTGTAATTAGGGTCATTCGGGTTCAAGAAGACAATTTCATGCTTGCCGTCAATTTCGACATAATCCATAGTCATGCCTGTAATCAAGGGAATGCTCGCGGCATCCACCACCAGATTGATATTTTTTTCGGTAAAGGTTTTATCGCCCGGGCGCTGATGATCATCAAAGCCCATATTATAATGGAACGAACCATCCGGCATGACCTTAATGGCAATGCGCAACGGCATAGGCTCTGAACCCATTTGCTCCTGTGAGATGGCGACCTGTTTGGCGGCGGCGTCGGTAATCTTGATCATTGTTTATTACTTCCTTAACTATTTTTAACATCAATACTATAATTTAAACATAAGGGAATTATCCAGCTTGACAAGTGCGTACAAATTCAACAAAACGCCTGGCCCAGTGGAACTGTTCCGTGTCGCGCATATGCGCATAAGAGGCTAGCAGATTTTTATAGACCCAGCCATCGTGCGCTCCGGTAATACCCACGCCACGCAATACCTGATATGCGAAACGGCCCTTTTTTGCAATCGCCTCAGCTTGTGGCGATCCCGGGCTTTCCAGGCTGGAATAGTGAAACTCATGCGCCTTGATAACGCAGGCGTTTTCATTGTTTTCAAAACCGTTTTCGGCGGTCGCGCCTGATTTTACATCTGGCCATGGCATGTTATCAGTTTCAAGCAGTTCAACATGCCCCCTGCCCTGTGGACGTTGGTGCATAACAACCTTGCCTGGAATAATACCAACCATTTCGGCGTTTTGCTCATTCCACTGCAAACTTTGCGCTAAATACATCAATCCACCGCATTCAGCATAGGTGGGAAGACCGGCTTCAATCGCCTCACGGATACTGTTGCGCATTAACGCGTTAGCGGATAATGATTGCATATGGGTCTCGGGAAAGCCCCCGCCGATGAACAGTCCATCAATCTCCGGCAGACAGGCGTCTTTCAGCGTATTGATTGTAACCAGTTCTGCGCCAGCTTCCCGTAGCGCCTGTTTATCGCCTACATAATAAAAACCAAAAGCGGAATCCTCACAGACGCCGATACGCACGCGCGCTTTTTG
>JANTHA010000283.1 GCA_024762625.1 Thiotrichaceae bacterium | reverse complement strand
AATCATATTCAGAAATGCTTTCCGAGCCCCAGGCGATATCAGTTCCGGAAAGTATTTCCTCAACCATCGGAATGTAGATATAGGGCGCGCAAACAGCTACAGCTGATTTAGCTTCTGACATGCCCGCGAGTATGCCGTTTAATAATTCCGGAATGGATTCCTTTGAACCATTAAGTTTCCAGTTTCCTGCTACCAGTGTTTGACGCATTTTTGTCTCCTGTTCGTTTTTACAGACGGCTCCTGTTTTAGGTATGCTAGCCATACCATGTAATGCTTAGCCATGCTGGTCTCAAATACCAGCTCCGAGTCTGCCTATCGCTCTTATCGAATCGCGGAAGATTAACCCTAGCGCACCGATAAATCAAATGATTTATCCTGATTTACGCTGAAAATTTAAGCGCTCAATCCATCCCTCGCCCCATTGATAGCTGGCGAGACCGCTCAGGATCAGTGCTGTTCCCACAAAAACCCATAAATTCAAAGACTCATCATTCAACCAGTTTCCGAGCAACAAGGCCATGACGGGCGTAACTAAGGTAATCAGGGCGACTCTGGATGTTTCTACATGGTTCAGCAGGAAAAAATACAAGGAAAACCCGAGTACGGAACCCATGATGGCCAGATAGATAATGGAACCGGCCACTCTCGCAGGAATAAACTCGGGCAGATCGCCATCAAATAACCACCAGCTCATGACAAAAAGCGGTATGGAAACCGCAAGACCTCCTGTTGTCATCACAATGCCTGGCAATTCAGCCTTGATGTGTCTGATCCAGACGGCGCTGCCTACTTGAGACAACACGCCCAGCAATGTAAGCGATACGCCGAGCAATGTATGTTCGCCCAGTGTTGCGCCCTGCAAGAAAATAATGGCGAGGCCGGTCATGCCCGCAAGTACGCCCATGATGCGATGCGGCGTCAGGCCTTTTTCGCCCAGTACGAGGCTGCCAAGCACACCTGCGAATAACGGTGAAACGCCCCAGATAACCGCTATCCATCCCGATGGAATATAGGTGACCGCCCAGTAGCCAAACAACATCCCTAAATAAATTCCTATCCCTGAAGCAATGTAGGCTCGCACGGCCTTGCCATGTAGTGGAAAAGGCAGGCGCAGCGCAATCACCAGTAAAGCTGCGACCACGACGCCCAGCATCATGCGCGCAGTAACGCCGAACAAAAATCCGACATGCTCTCCGCTCCATTTCAAGCCCAGCGGCGTAGTTGACCAAATGATAATAACGCCTAGAAAGGCGAGTTTTATAGCCATGTTGCTACCTTTTTTAATCGCAAGACATTGTTTCAAACACAAAAAAAGCCGCAGATTCCTGCGGCTTTTAATAGAAAATAGATAAATTGACGAATTATCGTATTACATAAAAACTGGGCGCACAGGAAAGACAGGCCATTGCGACAAGGCGTCGCAGCCACATAATCACTCGCCAGTGATTGCCTGTTCCCATGGATTCCGGTTTATTAAAATTCATCATGTGAGTAGTTTTATCGTTTATCGCGCCAAAAGCAAGCGTTAATTCAGTTTCAAACGGCGGCTCTCTCAACAACCGCCGCAATATTCTCTGCATGCTTTCTGGTTTCTGCCTCGTCCTGCGCCTCAACCATGACGCGAATCAATGGCTCGGTACCCGATGCGCGCAACAAGACGCGCCCACGCAATCCCATTTGTTCCTCAGACTCTTTCACAGCCGCCTGAATATCAGCATTGCCCGCAAGGTCAATTTTATCCTTGATGCGCACATTGATTAGCGTTTGTGGATATTTAGTCATCACTTGCTTTAACTCATGCAGGGATTTCCCACTATCAATCATGGCGTGCAATACCTGCAGAGCCGCAATGGTTCCATCACCTGTAGAAATGCGATCGCGCACGATAATATGCCCGGATGACTCCCCGCCCAGCATCCCGCCAGTCTTGCGCATCACGTCCATTACATAACGGTCGCCCACATCCGCGCGATGAAAATTAAGCCCCATGTCGCCGATCGCCCTTTCCAGCCCCAGATTGCTCATCAAGGTGCCGACTATATCCTTGCCCATTCCGTCATTTTTTAAGCGGTGTTCGGCGATAATTGCCAGCACTTCATCGCCATCCACGACTTCACCGGTATGATCAACCATCATCAGACGATCGCCATCGCCATCCAGCGCAATTCCAACATCCGCACGATAGTGTTTGACCTTTTTTTGCAGTAGCGCAAGCGAGGTCGCGCCACAGCTCCGGTTAATATTCAAACCATCGGGCTCCGCGGCTACCGTGACAACATCCGCACCAAGTTCGGCAAAGACATAAGGACTTACATGATAAGTAGCGCCGTTGGCGCAATCCACGACAATATGCAAGCCATCCAGGGTGATTTCGGTCGGAATAGCTCGTTTGCAAAATTCGATATAACGACCCGCCGCATCATCTACACGCTCCACCTTGCCCAGTTTTTCCGAACTCACCGTTTGCATTTCGCTATCCAGATAAGCCTCAATCTGACGCTCGGTCTCATCAGATAATTTTGTTCCTTCGCTGGAGAAAAATTTTACGCCATTATCCTGAAACGGATTGTGCGATGCGCTGATCACCACGCCCGCAGACGCCCTGAAAGTTCTGGTCAGATAAGCGACGCCAGGCGTAGGCATAGGCCCCAGCAGACGAACATTAATCCCGGCGGCAACCAGACCGGCCTCAAGCGCCGATTCAAGCATATACCCAGAGATGCGGGTATCCTTGCCAATTACGACCAAAGGAGCGCCTTGCGCAGCAAGAACCTTACCGGCCGCCCAGCCCAGTTTGAGGACAAAGTCAGGCGTCATCGGCTTTTTCCCGATTTCACCCCGAATGCCATCAGTGCCAAAATATCGTCTAGACATCAATCCACCTGTCTTTTCATATTATTTACTTCGTTTTCCCGGGCGTGATATTAACACTAAATAGATTTATAGCGACTGAATTACTGTTAAATTTATTAGTCTTTATTGGTCTTTATTGGTCTTTATTGGTCTTTATTGGTCTTTATAACCTTAGAAAACAAAAA
>JANTHA010000282.1 GCA_024762625.1 Thiotrichaceae bacterium | reverse complement strand
AGATAATCGAATACTGGCGTTTGACATAGTCCAATACAATTTGCTGAAACTCCTCGGCTATATGATCGCCTTTCAGAGTCACTGTTTTTTCGCCATCTTCATAGACCGGCGCGACCGGGGTTTCCCCGCTGCCGGGTAGACTGATGCCTATGTTGGCCTGTTTGCTTTCACCGGGTCCATTGACCACACAACCCATCACCGCAACAGACATGTCTTCCACGCCCTGATACTGTGTACGCCAGATCGGCATTTGTGCGTTCAGGTAGCTCTGAATATCCTGCGCCAGATGCTGGAAGTAGTCGCTGGAGGTGCGTCCGCAGCCCGGACAGGCTACGACCTGCGGCGTAAAGGAGCGTAGACCCAGCGATTGCAGGATTTGCTGACCGACCTGGACTTCCTTTTCACGCGGCGCGCCCGGCTCCGGGGTAAGTGAAATGCGAATCGTGTCGCCGATTCCCTGTTGCAACAACACCGATAGCGCCGCCGTCGATGCAATCACGCCCTTGTCGCCCATGCCCGCTTCTGTCAGACCCAGATGCAATGGATAATCACACTTCTGGGATAACTCCTGATAGGCCTTGATTAAATCCTGCACACCGCTGAGTTTACATGAGATCACGATGCGATCATGCCCAAGGCCCAATTCTTCCGCCTTGGCTGCGCTATCCAGCGCGGACTTGATCAAGGCGTCGTGTTGCACATCCGCCAGATCCTTGGGTTTCGACCGACTGGCGTTCTGGTCCAGCATTTTCGCCAGCAATTGCTGATCCAGCGAACCCCAGTTCACCCCTATGCGCACCGCCTTGTCATGACGCGCGGCAAACTCGATCATTTGCGCAAATTTTTCGTCGCCGCTCTGACCCTTGCCGACATTGCCCGGATTAATGCGGTATTTCGCGAGCGCTTCTGCGCAGGCGGGAACGGCGCTTAGCAATTTGTGTCCGTTAAAATGAAAGTCGCCCACCAATGGAACATCACAATTCATTTTATCCAGTCGCGCGCGTATTTCCGGTACGGCTTCGGCCGCTTCCAGTGTGTTCACCGTAATGCGCACCAATTCAGAACCAGCCCTTGCGAGTTCAGCAACCTGTTTAACCGTTTGCAGTACATCCACCGTATCGGTATTGGTCATGGATTGCACCAGCACCGGCGCATTTCCGCCGATGATATGCTGTGCGACTCTAACGGGAACCGTTGGTTTTCGTTTAATCATAATGTATCTCTATTCCAGGACAGGGAATCCATTCACTTGCTTGATGCTATTTTTATCCAGATTGGATAGCTTTGCCAGTTCGCCGATGGTTTTTTGCTCCACCGGGTGCATAAAATCCACCGCAATTTCCGCCAAAGGAAATAAAACAAACGGAAATTTCAGAATTTCCCTGCGCGGCAGATCCTTTTGCGGCTGCAACACCAGATCGCCATACAACAAAATATCCACATCCAGCGTTCGCGAAATAAACTTTTCATTGTTGCGTTTGCGCGCGTGCCTATTTTCCAGATTTTTCAGATAATCGTTTAGTTCATCATAACTCAGACGGGTCTGCAATCCGGCGGACAAATTAATAAAAGGGTCGCCTTTAAAGCCAAGCGCCTCGCTTTCATAGGCATTGGAAAACACAATATCCGGGAATTTACGGCGCAACTCATCCACGCAGGACTGGATATTCTGTTCCCTGTCAATATTACTGCCGATATCCAGGTAAACCTGTGTCGGGGTTTCGTTCATGTCTTGACGCCGCGTTCTTTGTTCTGATTTTCTTTATTTTGATTAATACGACTACTATTACTACGCTCAATAATAACGCCCACTTCCCTGGAATCCGTCACCGCCATGGGTTTTCCCACCTGCACCTTTATCCAGGGTATTTTCATCTCGTTTAACAATAATTCGGCAATTTTTTCGGCGAGCGTTTCCACCAGCTCATAGCTGGTTTGACTGACAAGATTCTTGACCAGCTTGGCGCAGGCCTTGTAGTTAAGCGTATCCTTAATGTCGTCTGACGCAGCGGGAATGCTATTGTCCCAGCCCATTTCAATATTGATGTTGATTTGCTGTTTGATGCGTTTTTCCCACTCATAGATGCCGATCACAGCGTCCATGCGTAAATCGCGTATGTAAACAATATCCATTAATTTTCCTGACGCGTATGCAAATTAGATAGAATACATCAGGTTGAACCTAAATTCCTCAGTTGAATGCTATGAAGACAAATAAGCTCATGATTTCTTATATAAATAGCACTTATATATTCTTCACTCATTAGGTAAAGTCGCTTCAGACTTGATTGCACAACTGTGATAGCGCATGTCTGTGTTGTAACTGCTTGAAAGGGAATTACCATTCCGCGCAGTTACGCCTTGACCTGCACCACCACAGCCGCACACTCAAGCCTGCTCAACTAAGGATTTTAGGTTGATGAATGTTTTGAAAAAAAACAACATTATTTTGCATCCATCAATTACTCGACAAACGTATTGAATCCGGCTAGTTGATCATGCTGAATAGTTATATTGAATTTATCCATTTTTGTATGGTCTCAACTTGCGGTCGTTTATGTATTACAGGCGTTCTAAAATACCAGCCAAAATACAAACCTACTACAAATGACCTTAATTTATTATTATAACTTCAGGAGTATCAGATGAGTGATAAAAAAAATCTTGTTAACGCAACCCTTACTGGCGTCATGGCATTAGGTCTTGCGGCTGCGTCTTCTACAGCGCTGGCTGGAAAACCCGGCATGGAAAAATGCACGGGAATCGTAAAAGCCGGTCAGAATGATTGCGGAACCAGCCAGCACGCCTGTGCAGGAATGGCAAAAGAAGATAGCATGGCCGATGAATGGATTTATGTCCCTGAAGGAACGTGCTCCAAGATTGTAGGCGGCAAGCTTAAAACCAAAACAGGCGACAAGAAAATGAAAATGTAAGCGTTCGACGCTTTCGACACTTTCGACAACACAAAAACACCCGGTTTATCATAGATGACCGGGTGTTTTTGTAAGAAACTTCTGATTAAGATTGCCCAGCCTTAATCAG
>JANTHA010000281.1 GCA_024762625.1 Thiotrichaceae bacterium | reverse complement strand
TTTGTCAATACGCCCTGATCCACCAGAGCGTCTAGCATGTTGTCAATTTTTTCAGCAAGCGCGTTTTTATCCCAGTTCAGAAACAATTCTTTTTGCAAAAAGGGATAGGCGATTGATACCAGGCTGATGATTTCAACGCGACTGAGTGTGCGCACATTGAAAAAACAGCAGGCGATAATCGACGGCAGCCCCATTAGATGCAGGATATTATTGCGGTAATAGGTCAGCGAAACGGTCTGTTTGGCGTCCAGATAGATAATGTCGCCCAATTCGTGGGGGCGCCGTTTCACCATTTTCAGATGCTCGGCGTGCTTGATTTGTTGCAGGCCGGAGCGTTCAGTTATATTGATTATTTCAGAAAAATTCAGTTCCTGAATCAGCAACTTATATAATTCGAGTCGTTGCGCCAGCTGTTTTTCATCCATGCTCTGGTTGTGCGTCGCCAACAGCACACTCGCGAGTAAATTGATGGCGCCAACCGTCGCCGCCTGGTTGATATGCGTCATGATATCTCTGGATAATTCGCCCACTACCTTGCGAACCCAGGCGGGGCGCTGTTCATCATCATAACGTTCCGCCAGCCAGCGCGGATGGCTGTGATCCAGCACCTGGTTCAGAAATACCGGCTTACCGAAGTTAGCGTACACCTTGCCGTATTCGCCGCGAATTTTGAGAATGGATTTTACCGAGTTGATGAAGGTTTCGGCTTTTTTATCTTCGCCTGATAATTCAGCCTGATACGCCTTGCTTTCCAGCAGTTTTTCGTAGGTGATATTAACCGGTATAAAGGCAACAGGGCGCTTGCGGTATTTCAGAAAAGCGCGCACCGTCATGGCCAGCATTCCTGCTTTGGCCTGCATTAACCGCCCGGTGCGGCTGCGCCCGCCTTCCACAAAATACTCGACCGGAATTCCTCTTGCAATCAATTCAGCCAGGTATTCAAACAGCACGGTTGAATAAAGCTGGTTGCCTCTGAAGCTGCGACGAATAAAAAAAGCGCCGCCACCGCGCAGTATCGAACCAATCACCGGCATATTCAGGTTCTTGCCTGCGGCGATATAGGGGATCGCCAGACCTTCGAAATAGATCACATAGGAGAGTAGTAAATAGTCAATATGACTGCGATGCGACGGGACATAAACCAGCTCATGACTCAGCGCAAGGCTATTCAGGTATTCATTATTGCTGACTTCAATACCCGAGTAAAAGCGGTTCCAGAATGACGACAGGGCGCGCTGCATCACTTGAATGGTGATATTGGTGCAATTGGCGACGATTTCGTTCAGATAGCGGCGCGCCTGCAGTGTCGCCTGATAGTCGCTACGGTTATCTTCCAGCGCGCGCTTATGGATTGCTTTTTGCACCGCCGGCTTCATGATTAGCTCGCGCACCAGGGTGCGACGGTGAGAAATATCCTGGCCCAGCGTCGCCGTTCGTATTTCTTTTAAACGGTTCGATAACGTTTGCTGCAAACGGTCGATAATCTCATCATCACTGTCATTCTCAACAGCGCTGGCGCGGTAATTGATCGCCTCGGAATACTGCACAAAGGTATTACGCCCATGAAACAGAATTCTAAAAAAAGTCCGGGTGCGCCCCGCCAGCGCCCAGGAGTCCGCAAACAAAACCTGCAACCAGTGTTTATGCATCGCAACCGGTCTGCCCCAGAAAATGGAAACCGGCACAAATTGTAGCTCCTGTTCAGGGTAATCGCGCAAGGTTTCAACAATTCCGCGCAGCATTCGTGAGCGCTTCGGCTGCTTTTGTAACCATGCCTTGAACGGCTGACGGGGCGCAATGGTATAGACTGAACGCCACGCCTTTAGACCGGGGGCGGCAATACGGTCTAGCGGATCAGGCAGCCCCAGACGTTTGCATTGCTCTTCCAGCACCAGCAAATTTATCCAGGAGCGGGTTTCCAGCACATAGACCACGGGTAGTTCGGGGTTGATCTCCAGCTGATCAAGACTGGCGGGAATGATTTCCGTCCTTACCCACAAATACAGTAATTGGCGACTAATGCGATTGATCGACTTGGCAAGGCTCATCATGGTCTTGAGTATAGGTAATTTGCCTCAATGTTTCATACTAATAGCGTTAGAATTGATTCGACTCTTATTTTTTTGCTGTGTCGAATTATTACAGACTCGCGCATTCTTATATCTAACGCCTTAGCTGACGTGATTGGTTAATTTAGTCAGTTAACTGACAATAATAATAAGCAAACTATGCTAGGCTAATAATAGCGTATACAGTTTTTCGGAGTGAACCCATGGTCGAAGAAACCCAATGTAAAAAATTTTCGGAGATAGCCAAAGGCATCTTCTTTCTGGTTTCATCAGTATCGGTGATTATCGTACTGCTGATGTTTATATTTGTCTGGCAACCCATCTGGGTCAAAGGGTTTAACGATTTCCACACCATCAGCTACGCCATTTCCAAACTGGATCAAACCGCCAAGCCTGCATCGGATGTTGCGCCTTTGATGCTGACTGAAATATCCAAGATGAACAAAACCATTAATAACATGGACAGCACCATGCTCCGGGTTAACACCTCCATGGAACAAATGACCATGGTTTTGCAAAACCAGATGGGCCGCATGAACTATGAAGTCGACCGCATGGGCGACAAAATGAGTCCCATGGGAATGATGCCGTTTAACTGGTAATACTGCTGCTAATGCCCGGAAAACTTCTCAATATCCCCACCAGTCTCATCATGGGATTCCTCGGCGTGGGTAAAACCAGCGCCATTCTCAACCTGCTCAAACAGAAGCCGTCCACAGAAAAATGGGCGGTGCTAGTCAATGAGTTCGGCGCTGTCGGCATTGATGGCGCAATCTACAAAAGCCATGGCGTCAACGTAAAAGAAGTGCCGGGCGGATGTATGTGCTGTGCAGCCGGCGTTCCGCTACAGGTTGCAGTCAACTCTCTTTTAAAAGAAGCAAAACCGGATCGCTTGCTGATTGAACCGACCGGTCTGGGCCATCCCAAAAGAGTGCTGGACACGTTGCGCGGAAAACATTTCAGTCAATCGCTTTCCCTGC
>JANTHA010000280.1 GCA_024762625.1 Thiotrichaceae bacterium | reverse complement strand
TGGGTCGAAAAATCACGCCGCTATCTAATCAGCAGTTTCAAGACATCGAAAATCAGAAAGCAGTCTATCCTTTTCCGCTTCAGCAAAAGGCTTGGCTCGGTCTGCTTTTTTGGGAGGAGGGCGAGCAGGACCAGGCGTTTATCTGGTTTTTACAATTCCCGCTGGATGAATTTGGATTGTTACAGCTGGCGGCCCGCGATGCTTTTCTGATTGAGTTGCTTGAGCAGACCGGCAAAAACATACAGGCTAAACAGAAAGGCGACAGGGTGCTTGATGGACTCAATGAATCGCCTTTTGCGTTCAAGCCGCGAGAAGATCGTCTGGCGATGTTTCACGCTCTGGCGAATAAAACACTCGGGCTGGATGCTTCGCGTTATTATGATTCCGTCCGGGATTATTTGTCTGGCGATATGGGTTTTGATCAGTGGCGTTTTCTGGGTTTGCAGGGCATTGCCGATGTGGTTGCGCGCCTCGATAATGATAATAACGCCTTGTTATTGGCTGGCGCCATTCGTGAGATGCCTGATGCGCCTCTTGAGTCATTTGCGCATGCGCTTGAGCATGTTCGTCCCTCAGGTGGATTATTCGCCGCGTTGCTAAAACGCTTCAAAAAGGCGCTTGAAGCCGACGATGAAAGAATGCTTATTGCCTTGTTGCGCGCATTATCAGGTGCTGATTCCGGTGCGGAAAGACTTAGGTTTATTCATGCGGCCCTTGACGCTTCTTTTTCTACGCCGGGCGAGATCGAATTGCTGGCGACAATTTCCGGTCGTTGCTGGAAGGATCTGGAATCGCCGCAGCTACTTGAGTGTTTTATCGAAAAACTGGCGTTTCAGGACCAGACGGTGTTTAACGCTATAGTAGCGGATTTAATGATGATGCCAAATATGAGAGAGGCAATTCTGAAGGCGATGCGGCATCCGGGTCGTTCGGAAAATACCCGTGAAAAGCTGGGCGTTTTTCTGCAGGGATTAAAGGGCTAATGCAATGCGATACGTTTCGAGCGGAAGATTGTGAATGAAAAAAGCCGGTGGCGTTTGCCTCCGGCTTGATCGCAAGTGTGATTGAACCTGCTATTATTTAATGACTTCTTTTGCAGAGTCCTTCATTTCGCCTGCTTTTTCCTTGATAGCGTCTACAGCATTGTCTTTCATATCGCCTGCTTTCTCCATCATGGAATGCCCGGCTTCTTTGGTTGCGTCAACGGCGTCGGCGGCTTTTTCCTTAACGGAGTTAACGGCGTCTTTGGCTTTTTCCATCACGCTGTCCTTGGCGGCGCCGACAGCCTGCTTGGCCGCATCCGTTGCGTTGGCGCCAGCTTCCATGGCTGATTTCCCAGCCTCTTTTGCAGATTCAACCGCATCTTGGGCGGCTTCTTTGGCTTTATCCATTGCGTTTTCTTTGATGCTACTGGTTTCAGTTGCATTTTCAGCTGCGTCTTTGGCGCTCTGATCGTTTTTGTCGCAGGCGCTCAAGGCAACGGCTGTAATCAATGTGGCAAGAATAATTCGTAATTTCATGGTTTGGACTCCTTCCAGTTTTGTTTTCAAGTTGAAAATAGTAAATCGGCGGGATTATTACAAGACCAGGATGGAAATGACAAGTTCCCGTGAAAATAATTGTTTGGTGATTGTTTGATGGTTGTTTGATAAAGTGGTGCAATATGAAATATTTAGCAGTTGAACAGGGTGAAAAGTGAGTAAGGCGATAACTGATAGTCTCAAAAAGCCATCTGAAGCATTTATGCGTCCCGTTCGCAGTTTTGTGTTGCGACAGGGGCGGTTGACCAAGGGGCAGCAACTGGCGCTTGATGAGCTGTGGCCGGTTTATGGAATACCGCATGGCGATTCGCCTTTAAATATGGAGCAGCTTTTTAAGAATCCGGGTTCCGTTACGCTTGAAATTGGTTTTGGCGATGGCGTATCGTTGGCGAGTATGGCAAAGGCGTCGCCCGATACTAATTTTATCGGCATTGAAGTCCACCGCCCGGGCGTGGGGCGTTTATTGCACTTGATTCAAGAATATGGGCTGAACAATGTCAGAGTGATGGATGAGGATGCGGTGGAGATCATTAGGCGGCGCATTCCAGAGACTTCTCTTGATAGGGTGCAGTTGTTTTTTCCGGATCCCTGGCATAAGAAGCGCCACAACAAGCGACGCATTGTGCAGCCGGACTTTGTGTCATTGATTGCTTCGCGGCTTAAACCCTCGGGCGTGTTTCATCTGGCGACAGACTGGGAGCCTTATGCACAGCACATGGCGGTAGTAATGGAGGCTCATGAGCAATTTGTTTCACTTGCCGAAACGCCTTTTTCACCGAGACCGGCAGAGCGTCCTGTAACAAAATTCGAAAACAGGGGTCTCAAGCTTGGTCATGGCGTATGGGATTTGCTGTACAAGAAGGTTTGTGCGGGATCTTGATATTAGCTGTAAATTTATATGTTTTTATTGTTGACAGGGATACTTGAATGCCGCAAAATTGCGCGCTTGATTTTGGTGGGGTTCCCGAGTGGCCAAAGGGATCAGACTGTAAATCTGACGCGTAAGCTTCGGTGGTTCGAATCCACCCCCCACCACCATTTTGTTCTGTATGGCTTCAGGTCTGACTGGTTTTGATGTTAAAGCTGTCGGGCTGCATCGGACTATTTGTTTTAGTCGCCATACTTTGAGCTGTGCGGGTGTCGTATAGTGGTAATACCTCAGCCTTCCAAGCTGATGCTGCGGGTTCGATTCCCGCCACCCGCTCCAATTTCAGATTGGCTAGGTTGGTTATTGTTAGTTGTTAAGAGTGACTGAGTTAGTGTGACTTGATGCGCTCATATAGCTCAGTTGGTAGAGCGCGTCCTTGGTAAGGACGAGGTCACCGGTTCAAATCCGGTTATGAGCTCCAAATTGTTATCAGCATGTGTAAGCTTGATCATTGCTTGTGTTGGTTTTTAGAATTTTATTAGTTTTTTACATAGGGTATTTGTCATGTCCAAAGAAAAATTTGAACGTAATAAACCCCACGTCAACGTGGGCACAATAGGTCACGTAGACCATGGTAAAACAACACTAACGGCTGCCTT
>JANTHA010000279.1 GCA_024762625.1 Thiotrichaceae bacterium | reverse complement strand
AGCCGTTTTCGTAGAAGCGTTGCCAGGCGGCGCGGGCAAGAGCATGTGCGATTTTTTTCGCGTTTTGGTCGTCGGCGGCTTTTGCCCATTTGAACAAGCCCCAGGATACGGCGGCATAGTCGTACAGTGTGCCGTCTTTAGGGTTTCTGGCCGAGCGCTTGAGTGTTTTGCCATTCCACTGGTTTATTAAAAACTGCGCCAGTTTCTGTCCGCTGGGTTTTAGCGATGGGTCGTATTGGATGCCGCGCGCAAAAGCCGCCAGCGTTAAGCCATTCATGCCGGAAAGCAGTTTGGTGTCGCGAGGCAGTTTGCGGGTTCTGTCGCGATAGCTTTTCAGGCGTTTCTTGATTGCAAGCAGCATTTGTTTCGCTTGCGTTACGCTGATTTTGAGTCGCCTGGCCGCCTCGCTTAGGCTCATTGCCTGTCGCGGAAGATTGCCCGCCGGTTTTTCGTGGGGGCGCTGCATGTCCCAGTAGAAGTTGATCAGTTTGAGTTCGTCAGGCTGGAGTAATTTGCGTAGTTGTTGATGCGTCCAGAGATAAAAGCCGCCTTCTTCGCCCTTATCATCCACAGCGGATAAACTGGCGATAAAGGCGTTGCCGGAATTGAGCCTGGTATCGGGCATAGTATTGGTGGGCATAGCACCGCGCATGGATTCAAGCAAAAAGCGCAATGTTTCCAGCGCGGTTTGCCGATAGCCTGCGTTGTGGTACTGCTCAGCGGCGTCGAAGTAAAGCAGCGGCATCATGGCGTTGGTATACAGCATCTTTTCATAATGCGGTATTTCCCAGTCTGGGTCGGTGGTGTAGCGGAAAAAACCGCCGCCGAGTTCATCATGCAAGCCTTTGGTTGCCATCTGTTCCAGGCTTAGCTGGATGAATTCATCAGCAGCCTTGTTTTTCTTTTTTTTGTTGAGTTTTAACAAGGCCCACAATTGCGGGATCTGTGGAAATTTCATGGTTTGTCCGAAGCCGCCCTGTAGCGTATCGGCGTATTCCATGGCGGTTCCCACATAGTTGTTAGCCAGCGCCTTGATGTTTTTACCCGGCATCGCTGTTTCCTGTTTTTGCAGCAAGTTGGTGAATGTTTTATTCATGTCCCTGGCCTGGGCAATCAGGGACTTTTGCTCTGTTTTCCACTTCTGGCTGAGTTTGTCCAGTACGCTGGCAAAATGTTCTCGCGGCATATAGGTTGCGCCGACCAGCGGATAGCCTTCGGGAATGATAAATACGTTAAGCGGCCAGCCCGCCGTGCCGTTGGTCATTTGTACGAATTCAATCAGGCGTTTATCCAGCACCGGGTTTAATTCGCGATCAACCTTGACCGAGATAAAGTGTTTGTTGAGCTTTTTGGCGATGCCCTGATTGGAATAACTTTCTTTTTGCATCACATGGCACCAGTGGCAGGCAAAGTAGCCAATCGAAACAAACAGTATTTTGTTTTCCTTTCGCGCTTTTTCCAGTGCGGGCTTGCCCCATTCCATCCAGTTGACCGGATCATCGCCATGTAGCGCAAGGTAGGGAGAAGGGTTGTTTTTAAGCTGATTTGCGCTGCTGCTGACGCTGAAAACCAGTAGGCAAAAGATAAAAAGTTGTTTCATGGCTTTGTTCATTTTCGTGTATTTTCGTCCATTTGATGTTTAATTTACATTATACGCAGAATTTCTAAATACGGTTGCTTTGCTGTTATACTGCCCGCATGTCAGGAAATACTTACGGAAAATTATTCACGGTGACCTCGTTTGGCGAGAGTCACGGTCTCGCTATTGGTTGCATTGTGGATGGCTGTCCCCCAGGAATGGCGTTGTCGGAAGCAGACATTCAGGGCGATCTGGATCGTCGCAAACCCGGCACTAGCCGCCATACAACGCAACGTCGCGAAGCGGATCAGGTAAAAATACTGTCGGGCGTTTTCGAGGGCAAGACCACAGGTGCGCCGATTGCGATGATCATCGAAAACACCGACCAGCGCTCCAAGGATTACTCCGATATCATGGATCGCTTTCGCCCCGGTCATGCTGATTATACTTATTACAAAAAGTACGGTTTCAGGGATTATCGCGGCGGCGGGCGTTCTTCGGCGCGCGAAACGGCGATGCGCGTTGCAGCGGGCGGCGTGGCCAAAAAATACCTGCAACAACGCTACGGCATCCAGATTAAAGGCTACCTTTCACAACTGGGGCCGATCAAGGCGGAAACCGTTGACTGGAACGAAATCGCCAACAATCCTTTTTTCTGCCCGGATGCAAGCAAGGTTCCCGAAATGGAGGCCTACATGGATGCATTGCGCAAGGAAGGCAATTCGGTGGGCGCTAAAATCACAACAGTTGCAACGGGCGTGCCGCCAGGGCTGGGAGAGCCGATTTTTGACCGGCTGGACGCCGAAATCGCGCATTCGATGATGAGTATTAACGCGGCCAAGGGCGTGGAAATCGGCGCGGGGTTTGAGTCTGTGACGCAAAAAGGCACGGAACATCGCGATGAGATCACGCCGCAAGGTTTTATCGGCAATAACGCCGGCGGTATTTTGGGCGGCATTTCTTCCGGGCAGGATATTGTAGTGCATACCGCGTTCAAAGCGACCTCCAGCATTCGTTTGCCGGGCAAAACGGTTAATCTGAAAGGAGAGCCGGTGGAAGTAATCACCAAGGGGCGGCATGATCCCTGCGTGGGCATTCGCGCCACGCCGATTTGTGAAGCACAGATGGCAATGACCCTGATGGATCATGTGCTGCGCCATCGGGCGCAGAATCTGGATGTGCTAACGGAACTTGAGGATATACCGGCGTCTAAGGAATAGTAGTCAGTAAACAGAAGCAATCAGGAGTCGCTCATGAAAAAGCTATCACTCGCACTGCTCATCTTTGCAGGTAGCTTGTTTCTGGCTTCATGCAGCCCCCGTTATAAAATCGCTTACGACTATAAACCGCCAGCCACCCGCGCCGGACTAAGCTGTATCGCCGGTTGCCAGAAACAACTCAGGCAATGTAACGCCGGATGCGCGACTCAATATCAGCAATGTCAGCTCAGAGCGAGGAAACTGGCGCAGAAAAACCTGCCCGGCCTGCT
>JANTHA010000278.1 GCA_024762625.1 Thiotrichaceae bacterium | reverse complement strand
GTATCCCCTTTGGTAATGTGATGAACCGAATTAACGCCTGCGATAGTGAAACTATCACCAACTTTAACCGTACCACCACCTACAGTAATAGAAATGGTTTGATAACGATTATCTACCGGCAATTTCTGTCCATTAGTAGTGGTGGTTGCAGTCGGTGTGTAATACTGATTCGCGCCATTGACTGTAACGCTAGTTGCCGTTGCTGCTGTTAGACGGTTAGCATAATCCAGTTTCATGGTTTCAAAACCTGCCACATTGCCCACATAGGCGCGTTCATAGGCGCGTGTGACTTTGCTGCCCATTACATTACGCGCTGCCAGATTGCCAGCCATCGCATTATATGAACGGCTAGAAAGGCAGGCGTAACGATCACCCATGCCAACACCAAGTTCATTCATTGCGGCATCTGCTTCGGCTATATCATCATACCCTGATGCTGCGGCGCTACGTTTTACAACAATCGATCCTTCATTGGCTGCTGTATTCATAAGCGCAACATTAATATCAGATGCCAGTTTCTGCCGGGCTGCGCGGGCGAGCCGGTTTTCTTGCAGGCCATCACGTAATTCCCTGGCATCAAGCTGAAACAGTGATACTTTTTGGAATCCGATACTTGATGGAACAGAAAGTTGTGTGGATGCGCCCCAATTGCCTGTTTGATCCATTCCATCATAGGACTGGGCAATGTAGGGCTGTGGACGCCATATTGTATTGTTCATGCGTTCTGCATCCACTGAGCCTATCCGATACTTATTGACAGCTTGAGACAATACAAGCTCGTCGTTAAATTCTTCCAGGTAATCAGCAAATGCAACACGTACTTCTTTGCTAAAATCGTTAGCCATTATTCATTCCTCCGCTTTCTCCGGTATTCCATCAATGCAGTAACATCGCCTGATTTCTCGGATTCAGCTATTAATTGATTAAGTGTCGTGTCATTCGACATCGGCGCATCTGATTCGACTCTGGATGCTGGAGCCGGTGGTCGTCTGACTTTGATCTTCTGTGTTTCAAGAAGGGTTATTTCACGTATAAATTTTGCAGGATTGTCAATATTTGAAAGTTGACTGGCTTTCTCAGGATTGCGTCCTAACGCTAACACAAGCATGGCGGGATCATCAGCAAGATCGATAATAGAGTTATATTGCAAAGGCGAAAGTATGTCCTTTACGGTTCCCTCTGCCTCAGAAAAATCTTTAACGCCTAATACAGACGCTTTCTCTTTGTATCGTTCCTGTTTTTTTGCCCACTGTTGCTGTATGCGCTCATTTTCCGCTTCTTGTTCACGCTCTTTTTTCCTGGCCTTGCGTGTTTGTTCATGCCAGTCTAAAAGCGCCTGATCATAAGCATCATCATCATAATCAAAATCTTCGCGTTTGGGTTTTTCACCCGGGCCGGTTGGTTCAATCTGTTTTCGAAGTTCACGGAGTTCCTTTTCCTGTTCTCGTGCTTTCTTCCTCAGATTTGACACCCAGTCAGGCGCCAGGTTATCTTCTTCCTGCGCCTCCTGCTCAATTTCAATTTCAATATTTTCCGCGTTTGCTTCAACTTCCTGTTCTTCCTGTTGTACTTCCTCTTCAATTTCCATTATTTCCTGCTATCTCATGTATTGTGGCTTCATGGTTGCCATTACTCGCAGATTCTGGCCCTGCGGATGCCATATTCTCTAATGTGTTGATCATGTTTAAACCGCTTTCAGTGTCCTTGATTTCTGTTTCAACACGTATCTGTTCTGTTTTTGCCTTTGCCAGTTCTGTATCGGCTGCCGCTTTCTCAGCTTTTGCAATTTCATTAATTGCGCTTGATTTCAGATATTCTTCGTTCGCATCCGGTCCACTTTGCTGCGCCTGTAGTTCTTTCAACTCTTCTGGCGTTGGTTTTATTACGCCTAATTTTATCAAATTTTCTCTTGAATAACGCCTGATGTCGCTTATGCCTTCACCTTCAATATTCATCATGGCCAACAACCCCAGGATTCTGGTGTCTTGTGGGTCTGCTGTCATTTGCATCAGGCCAGTTAAACTTTGTACGGTTGCATCACGCCTTGTTTTTGTTGACGGGCCAACATCAACGTTTATTACATGCTCGCTATCTTTAATGGTGAGTGCTTTAATCTCGCCATCTTCTGTTTTGTAAGCTTCTCCTATCTTAAATGAGCCTATTTTTTTATCTTTTCCAATGGTTTTTAATGCTCTGCCATTTTCAACATAAATATCTGATGCCATTGACAGCCAGATTTGACCGCCACGTCTGCGGGCTTTCGCCGCATTATCCATATATATTGCATATTGACCATTAATCGCGTCCTGTACCAGATTGACCGCTTTTGCCGATATGTTTGATCGTAATTTTTCGCCTTCGTCCGGGTTGCCCAATACGTCAATCATATCTTGATTAACCATCTGCATCAAACCGCCTAATGCGGGCGGAATGCTGGGTGATTTTGTGTATTGGATTGGACTATTTGCGACATTACCCTGTCCGTCTCTGACCTTTTTAGCCAGCAAATAGGGTTTATTGTCTATATTATCACGTTCCCACATTTGTTTTATTGCGGGATCGCTAACTTGATCGGGGTCAAGAATCGGCTTTTCCACAGGGGATAATGCGCTTATCGTTGCCAGTTGACTAATCAATGAATTATAAACGCGGGCAGGGTCTTTTGCATTGCGTATGTGTCCACAAAAGCGTTCTATATTTTCTATGTACCAGCGTTTTCCATATTCCACAACAATTGGGATATGTTTGCCTGCTATTTTTTTAGGCCCTTCCAGAACACCGCCACCCGATTCAATGGTCTGTATGATGCTATCGGTCTTTATTTTGCGCTTGTTTACTAAAACATAACCTTTGGCATCCAGCTCTGTTCGTTTTTCGTCTGTCAGTTCGTTTTCTGAATATCTGGTTATCTCACCATCCATCGATTCGTAATATTCATAGGTTTCAAGCCTGGTGACTTTTTCATAAACTTCGGCTACTTTCACCACATCTGGCGTTGCCCAATCATAGTTATATTCATCGTCTTTAGGCCAGGATACCGGATTCTGCTTATATTTGTCCTCAAAACTACGGCGGCTCATGGATTTGATTAACCAG
>JANTHA010000277.1 GCA_024762625.1 Thiotrichaceae bacterium | reverse complement strand
ACAGATGTAGCCTCAGGCAAGGTTGAGGTGATTGAATTAATGTGGCTTGGCTGCCCGCATTGTTATGAACTGGAGCCGACTATTACAGAATATGAAAAAAATCATCCTGATTTTGTTGAATTTAAACAGGTGCCCGCGATGTTGAATCCACGTTGGGCGCAGGATGCCAAGACTTATTACATCGCTGAGATACTTGATCCTTCCGGTGAAAAGCACTTAATCAAAAAAATATTCCAGGGTATACACGAACAGCGTAGACGCTTAAACAAGCCTGCAGTGGCTAAGCGTTTTTTTCTTGGCGAGGGCTATACAGAAGAGCAATATAACGCCGCCGTTAATTCCATGGAGATGCAAACAAAGCTGGAGCGCGCCAAGGAAATCAGCGCTGGTTCGCAAGCGAACTCAGTACCTTCGATCATTATTAATGGAAAATACCGCACTAGCGCTTACATGGCGGGCGGCGAAGATAAATTAATGATGGTGGTAGATATGCTTACAACGAGAGAACATAAGTAAATTTCAGAATCAGGACCAGGTTCAGTAATATGCGGAAATTAAATGTTTTCGACCGGATAATCAATGAATTAGATCAGTCGCTGAGGACTGTCTATACGCTGGCGCCTACTACTGAACGGTTAAACCCAGCTCAAGAAGCGCCAGAGACACAGGCGCTAAATGATGCGGAAAAACGATTATCTGCGAGTCTCATGCGCATAAACCATGCGGGCGAAGTCTCTGCTCAAGGATTGTACCGCGGGCAGGCCTTAACCGCCAAACGCGAAGATATTCGTGAACAGATGGAGCGTTCCGCCATGGAAGAGAACGACCACCTTAACTGGTGTGAAACACGACTCAATGAACTCGACGCCAGGAAAAGCCTGTTTGGACCCCTTTGGTATTGGGGGTCATTCACGATTGGAGCCGGTGCGGGGTTGATCGGAGATAAATGGAGTCTTGGTTTCGTCAAGGAAACCGAGGATCAAGTCGTTCGACATTTGGATGAACACCTGCAACGCATCCCTGCCAATGACGAGAAAAGCAAAGCAATACTTGAGCAAATGCGTATAGATGAAGCGCATCATGCCGATGTTGCTGTTAGCTCGGGCGCCAGTCGCCTGCCGCTTCCTGTTCGTAAAGTCTTGATGCCGCTGATGTCTAAGGTGATGACGACTATTTCTGCAAAAATATAATAAGACCGTTCAAATTCAGGGTTTATGTGGTTCGGCTTTTTGATGTTTTTCTGATTACAAAGCTCATTTGAAATTTACGAATCTTCGTTAGCATTTTCCGGAAGCAGGTTGCGTTTTTTGTCTTTGTAGCGGATTACAACCCGTTTGTTAGGCGTCTTTCTTTCCTTTGGTTCTGCAAAGTCGGATTGCCATGAACGGTCATGTGTTGGCGCATTGGTGCCTCTTGTGCTGAGCCCCACTTGTTGGCGCTTTTTTCTGTTTGGTTGCTTGTTTCTTGTGGTGCGATTCTGGTTTTGTCCTTTGTTTTGGTTGTTGTTTCTGACGTCGCTTTTTCCTGCCTTGGTATTTCCGGCCTTGCTATTTCTGGCTTTGCTATGTGCGTCTTTTTTAGGTTTGTCTGTCTGTTTTCTGTGAGCGCCGCCATTGAGTCGGCCAAAAGGCCCTTTGCGTTGACGTTTTGATTTGTTTTCGTCGTTGCTGTTGTTGTTTTTCCGGTTTTTGTTGTTTGATGTTTTTTGTGGCTGTTTCCTCGAGTTTTTGGCATTATTTTTTGGTTTATGGCTATGCTGTTTGCTTTTATTAACGAAAGGTAATAAGGGTTCAAGCCCTGGTACTGTTGCTTGCTGAAGAGTAGCGCCAATTGTTTTTTCAATCTGTTTTAGCTCGCTAAAATTACGTCCATCCACAATGAGAATGGCTGCGCTGTCTCGCTCGAAGTTGTGGTTCCCTAGTCGTTTAATAAAGTTTGCCGTTTTGTACGGTAGGTCAAAATGAATGATATGCTTGTCTCGATCCTTGCCGGAATCCAGGTAATTTTTGATATTTTCTGGATTGTCCTGATCACAAACAATGAGCGTATCAATGTCTTCCGTGGCCAGTTCATCGCCTGATAAATCATGGATAAGCTCGCTGCCATGGCCATGGTTAGTCAGATTTTCCTGCAAAATTTTGGCTACTTTGGCTGTCGAGGCGTAGATGATCGTGGATTCGCCAGCGAATTCATCAAGTAGATGGTCCATCAGGGCGATTTTGTGTGTGTAATCATCCGCTACATGAACAATCTGCGGCATGAGTTTTTTGGGGTCTACTGCTGGCTGGCTCTTATGAGAATTGTTATGTTTGCCGCCAGTATTGTTAATTGTTTGCATGTTGCTTGTTTTATGGGGGCTGTTCTGCCCATGTGTATCAGTCCTATCTTGAACTTCATCGGCGATGTTGATGACAAGCGCTTTTGGAAAGGTTTCTTTGGCAAAGGATACAACTTTGTCATCGTTGCTGGTAAATACAAGTGAGGGTATGTTTTCATCTGCCTGATTAATGATGCTGGTAACAAGTCCATGCAGGTTTTTTTGATAGATGCTGCTCAGGTCGTCAATAATAAGCATTTCTAATTGAGAAAAATCCGCCTTGTTATTTTCCATCAGGTCATTAAGTCTGCCTGGCGTCGCTATCATGATATCAAGCGGGCGCCGCATTAAACGCATTTGTGTCTGATAGGGGCGGCCGCTAACGATGAAGCCAAAACGAATATTATGATTGTTGCTGAGTCGTTTGATAGTGTAATTGATCTGACTGACGCGGTCTCTGCGAGAGGTTAGAACCAGAACCCGCGCGCCGCGTTTTTCCGGGGCTGGGTTTTCCAGGATATAATTGATGGCGGGTATCAGGAAGGCGCCTGTTTTTCCAGAGGCCGACTGGGATAAGATCAGCGCGATTTTTTGTTGCTCAACCAGGGGGATGAGCTGGGATTGCAGCGGTGTAGGCGACTGATAACCGGCGTCTTCAATGGATGAAATAAAATCTTTGTGTAAATTAAAGTCTGTAAATGACAAGTTTTTCTCCCCAGTGCAATGTTTAATTGTTGATAAATTGCACTTTACCTCATTAAATCCAGCCATCTGTCAAACGGCTTGGTATGACTAATA
>JANTHA010000276.1 GCA_024762625.1 Thiotrichaceae bacterium | reverse complement strand
ATTTGGAACCGGTACGCATCCCACTACCGCACTTTGTCTCGAATGGCTGGATCAAAACCCGCCAAAGGGCCTAACCGTGATAGATTATGGCTGCGGCAGCGGCGTGCTCGCCATTGCCGCTGCAAAACTTGGCGCAAGTCACATTATTGCTACGGATATCGATCCCCAGGCCATCACTGCGACGCGCGACAACATGCAACGAAATGGTATTTCAGAGAACCAGATCAAAGTCTGTCTGGTCGATGAGCTGGACGCACAAGCAGTCGACTTGCTGCTCGCCAATATACTCAGCGGCCCATTGATTGAACTCTATCCGTGGTTAGACGCACTTATCAAAGAGAATGGTTCGCTGGTCTTATCCGGCATTTTAAAAGATCAGAAACAGTCTATTATAAAGACTTACTCAGAAACCTTCGATTCTCTCAATGTTAAAGAACTGGGCGACTGGGTTAGAATAGCCGGTGACAAGATGAAAAATACAGACTTATAGCGCTAGAGACGCCTGACTAGATGTATACTCAATGCGAACATTGCAAAGCTATCTTTGAAGTCTCCATGCGTGAAGTCACCGTCGCATCCGGGAAGCTTCGCTGTGGCGAATGCAATCAGGTGTTCGACGCCATGGCGTCGCTATCAACCACGATGCCCGAGCCTTTTTCCGCTGAAACAGCTCACCAGAAACAGAATACATCATCAAGCGATAAAGAACATAGCCCCACTAAGCAGCCATCGGCGCGAACAGACCTTAACGAAAACCTACAGCACCGGCCACAGATCAGCAAACCCAGTGGCATAAAAGAAAACGTCAAAGATATCGCTGAGGATATCAACAAAACCATAGAACGCAAATGGGTCAAGCCCATCGCTCTTTCACTGGCAATCCTGCTGCTTGCGCAGGTTCTCTATAATAACCGGCAATATTTCACCCACACCCCGATTCATGAGCCGGATAAAATCAAAATGCTCAGCAACAATGTGTTCGCCCATCCTAATGAAGTAGGCGTACTACTCATCTCGGCCTCCATGGAAAACCAGGCGGATCATGACCAGCCTTATCCGGTGCTAGAAGTTAGCCTCACCGATTCCCAATCCCGGCTAATTGCTTTAAGACGCTTTAAACCCTCCGAATATCTTGAACATTACAATAATAAAATGCTGCTTAAAGTAAACAAGCCGACAAACCTGAAACTCAAGATTAAAGACCCTGGAGATGACGCCACCCGTTTTCAGTTTAAATTTATGTAGACAAGCAAGAATAGCTTTACTCGCCTCATACTTTCAGCATCCTTCCGGCATTTTAAGACTGTTTTAGCACTTAGAGTACAAAGGTAAAAAAATAAGTTGTTTTCCTCATGTTCTTTGCGTTCTTCCCGTTTTTCCAGGCCCTCATTAATTTTTCGAAAAACCTAATGGGTGAACATCGCTCGCCAATTTCAGAAATTTTTATTCATTACCGCTTGCTTTAGTACAAGCTGTTGTGAAGGCGGTTGTAAAAGTTGCTGTAAAGGCTGTTGTATTTACTTCATTTTTAATGAAAAATAGCCGCATGTCTTTTTCCATTGGCCCTTATCATATACGCGGCAAACTGTTGCTCTCACCAATGGCGGGCATTACCGACCGCCCCTATCGCGATGTATGTCGTTCTTTTGGCGCTGCGCTGACAACATCTGAAATGATCACCTCGGACGCATCGCTACGCCACTCGCGTAAAACACGCCTGCGCATGCTGGATATTGATGAGGCTGAACCGCGCAGCGTTCAGATCATGGGTACTGAACCCGACGCCATGGCCGCCGCTGCGCGCTTTAATGTTGAGCATGGCGCACAAATCATTGATATTAATATGGGTTGTCCCGCAAAAAAAGTCTGTAACAAGGCGGCGGGATCGGCCTTGATGCAAGACCCGAAATTAGTTTCACACATTCTTGAGCGGGTCGTTTCCGCTGTCGATGTCCCCGTTACGCTGAAAACCCGAACCGGCTGGTCGCAGAATCATCGCAATGTGCTGGAGATCGCCAAAATCGCGGAACAGTGCGGTATTGCAAGTTTAGTCGTCCATGGCCGCACCCGCAATCAGGGTTACAGCGGCCATGCAGAATATGAAACGATCCGTCGGGTAAAGCAATCCATTAAGATACCGGTGATCGCCAATGGCGATATTCAGGATCCGGAAACAGCTCGCTTTGTATTGGACTACAGCGGCGCTGATGGCCTGATGCTGGGACGCATTACCCAGGGCCAACCTTGGATTTTTAGTCAGTTTAATGCTATTTTAGGGGGCGTAAAACCTTCTGCCTATCTTCCTGCGCCCCCATCGCTAGAAGATAAAATAAACACCGCAATAAGCCACATACATGCCATTCATCGCTTCTACGGTGCAGATCAGGGGGTTCGCATTGCGCGAAAACACATTGGTTGGTATTTATACAGCCTGAAAGGTCACATGCCGCAAGCGTTGTTGGAGCAGAAAAACCTGAAGCAATTGAAAAAACAACTGTTTTCAATACCATCTGCCAAAGAACAAATCGAAACACTGATCGTTATTCTTGATTCGTTTTGTTCTGATTCGGTTCAAGTATCCGATCCAAAAAGGATCGGGAAACGGATTCAAACGCTCAAGCAGCATCATGACCAAGGAAATATCAATTCAACGTATAGGACAAAGGCTGCACAGCTATGAATCAACCCATGACAAATCTTCCCGTAACAACGCCATCTGGTCAATCACTGGCGGAAACCACGACCACAACCGTCAAGGAATATTTACAATTACTAGGTGATCAAGCGCCTACTTATCTGTATCGTCAGATCATGGACGAGGTAGAACGCCCCTTGCTTGAAGCCATCATGGAGTATACCAACGGCAATCAGTCCCGCACGGCGGCTTACCTGGGCATCAACCGCGCCACCTTACGCTCGAAGCTGAAGCGTCATTCGCTGTTGTAAAACCATCAGGAACCGTCTTCAGCCTCCAATGAAAGATAAACCTGGAACGCATTTCTGCGATTTGCTTCATCAAAGGCGGGAAGATCTTTGAAACGCGACCAGTCTACCGCCTGGTAAGCTTCGTCAAACTCGGTCAAATCTTCCACGGCGGCGGCCATTTTTTCACGCATAAACGCCAAATAATCGC
>JANTHA010000275.1 GCA_024762625.1 Thiotrichaceae bacterium | reverse complement strand
GATTAAAAAACGAGAACTTGTCCTATTTACAATGCCGTGTCTGGATGTGTTTTGTTTATAATAGACAGATGGTAGAAACTGAATCAAATACACTGATACACAATCATCAAGGCGTATGTTGTTGTTTTTGTGCGGCGATCGTTTACCATTGATGAAACAAGGAAAGACCTTATTATACTATTTTCTATATGACTATCTGATAAAAATGGCGCCGCGCTATAACTTATGAACGAAAAAATATTAATCATTGATGACCATACCCTGTTTCGCGCTGGTCTGTCAGACTTGCTTAAACGCCGAGGAATTGAAGTGGCGGATGCTGTCGGTAGCGGCGCCGAAGGTTTAAAGCGCGCCAGTGAATTGCAGCTGGATATTGTTTTGCTGGATATGCGTATGCCGCAAATGGACGGCATCAGCGTACTCAAAAAGCTCAAGGAGGCGCATCCGAACCTGCCTGTCGCCATGCTTACCACCAGTAGCGACGAGAGCGATCTGGTTGGCGCATTGCGCAACGGCGCGCAAGGCTATTTACTCAAGGATATGGAGCCAGATGATCTGGTAGTGGCGTTACGCGATATTATCTCTGGCAAAACCGTGGTGGCGCCTGATCTTGCTACGGTGCTGGCGAGCGCTGTTCAGGGTGAAAATCAGCCCAAGGAAGAAAAGGAAGACCCTTTTGCAGTTTTAACGCCGCGCGAATATGAAATACTGACGCTACTGGCGGAAGGGCAGAGCAATAAGGTAATCGCCAGAAACCTGGGCATATCCGATGGTACGGTCAAATTGCATGTGAAAGCGATTTTGCGTAAGCTCAATATCAGTTCGCGTATTACAGCGGCAGTGATGGCGGTAGAATATGGCGTTAAAAAAACGCCCAGGACGGTTCCCCCCCGTCGAAATCTCTAATCTGTTGACATGCATTGCGTTATCACAAAGACAAAAAAGTCTGGGAATCTATATAATCCCCCGCTTATTTAATTTATTGGGACTTTGTTGTGGCCAAAACATTTAACGATCTTATTGCCGATGCCTTGGCGTCCGGCGTGACAGAAATTTTTCCATGGGATCTGGAAGAAAAGCTGCAGCAGGAACCAGAGACCCTGTTGCTCGACATTCGCGAACCCGATGAATTCGACGGTGCGCACATCGAAGGATCCTTGCATGCGCCACGCGGCATTCTGGAACAGGCCTGTGAGTGGGACTATGCGGAAACCATCCCGCAATTAGTCAGGGCGCGTCAACGCCCCGTGGTGGTGATATGCCGCTCCGGAAACCGAAGTGTATTGGCCGCACAGACCATGAAATGGCTGGGATACGAGAATCCAGTATCGCTAAAGACCGGTGTAAAAGGCTGGAATGACGCCGACTTGCCTCTGGTTGACAAGCATGGCAAACCCGCCGATCCGGACTGGGCTGAAGAATTTTTTAATCCGCCTGTTCGCGAAGAACAGCTTGCAGTCAATAACCAGGACTAAACAACTCCAGACGCCGTTTATTTTTTGACGGTAAATTTTCACATGGCGTCATGCGGGGAAAACGCCTGCTAAGGTTTTGAAATCCGGTCTCCCGACATCAGTGGATAACATCTGTCGTACCAGAGCGCGAAATCCCTGTTATGATGTTTCGCCTGCTTGACCACGCCTAATTGATGCCCGGAACGAAGCACGCCAAAGACACTGCAATCTACAAAACTTGGCTGTTCGCCGCCGTAAAAAGGTCGTCCTTTCAGTCCATCATTAACCCAGTGGTCGATGGCCTCCAGGTATTCCTTTTCCGGATCATGGATATTATATTTCTGCTTTATCTTGCGCGCTACCTTGGGCATCACCAGAGCCCCAACAAAGGCGATTATGGCGCCTTTCAGGCCACGCGCCGAACTGATGCGTTTGATATGAGTGTAAGACGTTTTGAAGTCGGGATGAATCAGGGGAGGCAGGTAATGCACCAGCTCCTTATCAAGCCATTCGGTCCATTGTTTATCCGTTTCCGTAACGGGTAATTTTGCGTAATGCTCGTTTATGTATTCAACGATCTTGGCCGATTCAACAATAATCTTTTCATTACCATCGGCATCTACATCCCTAAGCACCGGAACCTTTTTGTGATCGGTAATCCCTTTCAGTTCCTTCATGCCGCGAGGGGAAACTTCAACCAGCTCATAAGGCGTCTGGCTAAAGTTCAACAATGCTCTGACTTTGCTACAAAAAGGACAGCCTTGAAATTGATAGAGTGTGATCATGAATAATGTCGTCGCTCTCTGAATATTGTCAACACAGGCCTTATTTAACCACAGCGGACACAGGGAGCATAGAGGAAAGAAAAATTTTTACATGATTTTGCACTATGATTTTCATTATGATTTTGCATAGTGTCCCAGTTAGCAACCCTTCATACTAATCCAGACAAACCGGTTTATTCGTTTCAGGATCAATCGCCCACTCAGAACAATCTGATCGCTCAGGGTTCTGATCAGGCGCGGGTTGAATATCGTTATCGCCTCCACCAAGGTTTTGCAGTGTTTCCGCCATTAACTCGGGGTAGTCCAGCTCTACAGGAATCAACTCTGAAGAAAACACGCCCGCAGTATAATTAATTCGACCATTCGCCTGGAGTCTGGCGGTAGCTTTGGAAAGCATGGGTAAATCATCACCAACATAGGTTCCCGGTGCAGTCTGTTCTACATTTTTGATGACCACCATATCGGGTTGAATATGTAAAACAAACATGTGCATCCAGTCATCAACCGCATAGGCCCTGCCGCCTTCGAAGCGAATATTTTTATTGATTGCGCGAATCGTCCACACCCCGTCGATTGGCAGGGATTCTCCCATGGGTATGCTACTTACATTCGGTAAGAATGCAGGTATCGCTGCGACTGGTTTCATCATTAAAAAGCTCAGGCTTACGATGATGATGCTTACTACGAATTGACTGCTTTTTAAGGTTTTCATGACTGAATCCTTGATAATCGTTGTGAATAATTTTAAGGGCGCCTGGAAAATATGGAAATATAAGACGCCCTGAGTTGGACTTTAAAGTTTAGCAATACAGATTTTTCGCTTCAGATCGATACGCAACCCCTTATTACAGCCTGGTACCCGCTCCTGTACGCGGCAAACGCGCTGACCGTGTGC
>JANTHA010000274.1 GCA_024762625.1 Thiotrichaceae bacterium | reverse complement strand
GGCGTCACCAGCACAATCAGGCCCTTGTATTCATTGGCCGTGTTGCCTATCAGTAAATCCTGGGCGCAGCCGTGCAACTGGCTCCAGCAATTGCGTCCGCTGTGTTTGTCGGGGAAAAGTGGGTTTAACATCTGTTTTTAATATTTATAGCCTATCAAGCAAGTGAGGATGATTGTCGCTTGTAAAAATAACTATCAACTCGCTATCATAAAAAAGGGCGCAATTGTACCGTTAAAAATGACAGATAAAAATGAATATTACGATGATTCTTGAATCATTCTCGGTTATGATGCGTGGCTTAAAATTTCAGTCGTCAGGGATGATTTTTAATGAAATTAAAAGGTGAAATGTCCATGCTGAATGTCCTGCATTTGCAGGAATCTGATCTGGAATTGACAAGTTTACAGGTTTCTCTGGAAAAAAAACGCGATGAAGCGCCACAGTTTTTTATTCAAAGCCCGCTTGTGGTTGATTGCAGTGATCTTGCGGAGCAATGTAACAGACTTGATTTTGGCGCATTGCGTGCGATGATTCTGGAGCTTGGGTTTATTCCGGTTGGCGTGAGGAGCGCGCCTAAAGATGTATTGCTTGTTGCCAATAAAGCCGGTTGGGCAATTATGCGAGAGGGGCATGCGCCTTCTGCAAAGAAACAGGATAAATCAGGTCAGGCCGATAATCATCAAAGCGCTTCTTCAAACGGCCCGGCGTCAGATAATTCTGGTTCAACTGAAAAACAAACACAGGCGCAATCAACTATCCAGTCCTTGACCATAGAACGCCCGGTTCGCTCAGGTCAGCAGGTTTATGCAGCCAATGGCGATATGACCATTCTGGCGCCCACCAGCTCGGGTTCCGAACTGGTTGCCGATGGCTCCATTCATGTTTATGGCGCTTTGCGTGGAAGGGTGTTGGCGGGCGCGCGCGGCAATGTTTCCGCGCGGATTTTTTGTCATTCGCTGCAAGCGGAGTTGATCGCCATCGCCGGGCGTTATCAATTGCTGGATGAAAGCGACACCGATCTAAAAGGAAAGCCTGCAATGATCAGGCTGGAAGGCGAAAAACTGATTATCGAGCCTTTGGGCTGAATCTTGTGAACTAAATCTTGTGAAACAGAATACAGGCAAGTATGGAGAAAAACATTGAGTAAAGTAATTGTAGTGACATCCGGAAAAGGCGGGGTAGGGAAGACAACCACCAGTGCGGCCTTTGCATCGGGTCTGGCCGCCAAGGGCTATAAAACAGCGGTCATTGATTTTGACGTGGG
Source organism: Thiotrichaceae bacterium (assembly GCA_024762625.1). Lineage (GTDB taxonomy): Bacteria > Pseudomonadota > Gammaproteobacteria > Thiotrichales > Thiotrichaceae > Cocleimonas. The sequence goes on along the minus strand of JANTHA010000274.1, from coordinate 1,877 downwards.
CTTGCGCAACCTTGACTTGATCATGGGTGTAGAGCGTCGCGTCGTGTACGATTTTGTAAATGTCATTAATGGCGAATCCACCTTGAAACAGGCCCTGATCAGGGACAAGCGGGTTGATAATTTGTATATTTTGCCCGCCTCACAAACGCGTGATAAAGACGCATTAACGACTGAAGGCGTTGAAAGCGTCATCAACGAACTCAAGGAAGATGGCTTTGATTATATTGTTTGTGATTCGCCGGCGGGCATCGAAAAAGGCGCTTTCATGGCGCTTTATTTCGCAGATGAAGCGATTGTTGTCACCAACCCGGAAGTCTCATCGGTCAGGGATTCAGACCGTATTCTGGGTATCTTGCAAAGCCGCTCCAGAGCCGCCGAGCAAGGCGGTACGGTAAAAGAACATTTACTGATTACCCGTTATTCGCCGGATCGCGTCGAAGGCGGCGATATGCTGGGCATGGATGATATCGTCGAAATACTCTCTGTGCCGCTGATTGGCGTTATCCCTGAATCCGAATCGGTTCTGCAGGCTTCCAATAGTGGTAATTCGGTGGTGCTGGATGAACAAAGTCATGCGGGCCAGGCCTATACGGACGTAGTCGCCCGTTTTCTGGGTGAGGATGTTCCATTACGTTTTATAGACGTACAGCCAAAGAAAGGCTTCTTCAAGAAGCTGTTCGGTTAATGCTTGCGGCTTAAGGAGACAAGACATGGGATTATTTAGTTTTTTTAAACAGGAAAAGAAAAAAGATACGGCGACTCTGGCAAAAGAACGTCTACAAATTCTGATTGCGCACGAACATGCCGATAACAGAAAAAGAGCGCCGGATTACTTGCCAAAACTGCGCGATGAAATATTAGGCGTTATTAGAAAATATGTGCATGTGAATGAAAATGACGTTAATGTGAAGGTGGAAAAGGGGACGGATTACGACGTGCTTGAGCTTAATATCACCTTGCCCGAAGCAAAGTAATTTGCCAAATAAGCGTTTGCGGGCTACTGTGGCATTACAACGCGAAGTAGATAAATCAATATCAATATACGATTAAAGGAGATTCACAATGGCGTCCATTACTCTTCATGGCGATTCAATTCATACTAACGGAGAACTACCGGCAGTCGGGAGTACAGCCCCGGATTTTGTGCTGACGGACGGAGAACTGACGGATGTCAGCCTGTCCGATTTTGCGGGGAAAAAGAAATTACTGAATATTGTACCCAGTCTGGATACAGGTGTATGCGCCATTTCCACTAAAAAATTCAATGAAGCGTCGCAACAACACCCGGATACGGTATTCCTGACAATTTCCGCCGATCTGCCTTTTGCTCAGGGACGGTTTTGTGAAGCGGAAAATATTGACGCAGTGAAAACACTGTCGACAGTGCGTTCGCCGTCTTTCGCTGAAGATTACGGCGTTCACATAGTAGACGGCCCATTACGCGGTTTTAACGCGCGCGCCGTGGTTGTGCTGGATGAGGATAACAAGGTGCTTTATACCGAACTGGTTCCGGAGATTGGACAGGAGCCTGACTATGATGCGGCGCTGAATGCTTTATAATACACGACAATATGTGACAAAATCAGCCTATCAGCATCATGGTTTACATGGCTTGTTAATTGTTAAATTTATCCTCTTTTCATCAGTTTGATGAAAGCAATATTTCTAACCTTCATTTTGCTTCTATTCACTGCTACTTAGTGCAATAAGGTTTTTGTGAGAAATATAACGCTAAAAGACAGCTTTTGATTTGCATTCTTGAAATGAGCCGCAATTATTAAGCTGTTATCAATTCAGGTCCCTGTTTTATGGCGATCAATTCTCAACTATTAACGATGCTGGCTGTCTTATCAGTCGTCACCTTTATTGGCAGCCTG
>JANTHA010000273.1 GCA_024762625.1 Thiotrichaceae bacterium | reverse complement strand
TTTTTCAATACACAGCGAAATCACGTTACCGACATACTCTTGCGGCATCATGATGGTGCCGCGAATAATCGGCTCGCGTATTTCTGCAATGTGATTAACAGGAGGCAAATCAGCCGGATTATGTATCTGGATAGTCTCGCCCTTGGTGGTTTCAACCTCGTAGACCACCGAGGGCGCTGTGGTGATCAGATCCAGATTGTATTCACGCTCCAGACGCTCCTGGATGATCTCCATGTGCAACATACCCAGGAAACCGCAACGAAAACCAAAACCAAGCGCCTGTGAAGTCTCCGGTTCATAATGCAAAGACGCATCGTTAAGACTTAACTTATCCAGCGCGTCACGCAGGTTTTCATAATCGTCCGAACTCACCGGAAACAGGCCTGAAAAAACCCTCGGTTGAATCTCTTTAAAACCCGCCAGCGGCTCGCTTGCCGGATTTTTTACATTAGTGAAAGTATCGCCCACCTTAGCTGCTTCAATGTCCTTGATGCCGGCAATCACATAACCTACTTCGCCTGCGACCAGTTCATCTTTTTCCAGGCGCTTTGGCGTAAAAATACCAACATGATCAACCAGGTATTCCTGACGGGTCGACATTGGCATGATTTTGGTTTTCTTGCCGATGCGTCCATCCACAACCCGAACCAGAGAAACCACACCCAGATAATTATCAAACCAGGAGTCAATAATCAGCGCCTTGAGCGGCGCATCCGGATCGCCCTGTGGCGGAGGAATACGCTCCACCAGTTGTTCCAGCAAATCCTCAATGCCAACGCCGGTTTTACCACTGACATGGATGGCGTCCGTGGCGTCAATGCCAATGATTTCTTCAATCTCCTGAGAAACGCGATCCACATCAGCGGCAGGTAAATCAATCTTGTTAAGCACCGGAACCACTTCCAGATCAAGGTCAATTGCGGTGTAACAGTTGGCGACGCTTTGCGCCTCTACGCCCTGTGACGCATCAACCACCAGCAAAGCGCCTTCGCAGGCGGAAAGCGAGCGTGAAACTTCGTAGGAAAAATCAACGTGGCCGGGCGTATCAATAAAATTCAGGTGATAAGTCTGACCATTTCTTGAATGAAAATCCAGCGATACGCTTTGCGCCTTGATGGTGATGCCGCGTTCGCGCTCAATATCCATGGAATCCAGCACCTGAGAGTCCATTTCTCGTTCGCTTAGGCCTTCACAATGTTGAATAAAGCGATCCGAAATTGTGGATTTACCATGATCAATATGGGCGATAATCGAAAAATTCCGTATATTCTGGTTAGCTTTGGCCATGTTACTACAAGATACCGTGTGATGTTTAATGCAAGACGCCAGGAAGCGTTGCTTTGTCCGCCAAGGTTTATTTGCCCTGATTTGTGCGTCTAGTTGTTTTTAACTGATGTGTCGCCAAGCGCTTCTCTTAACGCAATTTCATCAAAAAAATGATAGAAAATGACCTCGTCATTTAATATGACAACCGGAATATCGGCGTTGTATTTTTCGCATAATTCTGGATCATTATCAATATCAATCAATTCAAAATCATAGTCCAGCTCTTGTTGATGCTGATACAAAGAAGCCGTCACCTGTTCACACAGATGACAGCCTTCGCGATGATACACTAATATGGTCTTTTTAGAAGCCGTCATCAAATCATTATTATTTGATCTTTAATGAAAAACCAGTGTTAGGTCTCTGCAGCCTTTTGCCCAATACGATAAGATTCCATTCTTTTGTTAATTTTTCTCAACATCTCTTTCAATATCTTTTTCAATGTTTTTTTTCATATCGCGGCTTACATCGGATTTATCCATTTTAAGCGCCAGAAAACGCGCTGCGCCATCTCGCAAAACCAGCACAGCATAGGATTTTCCAGGCGTCAGGCCTTTGCTGATTTCTTCGAGTTGTTTGAGTGAATTGATTTTGACATCGTTGAACATCAACAATATATCGCCGCGTTCAATGCCCGCCTTATTGGCTGGATCGGCTTTTATCCGTTTAACCAGCAGGCCGCCTTCAACCTCAAAGGATTTTTTTGCGACGTCATCCAGTTCCTCCAACTCCATACCCAGGATGATATTCTTTTTCGGCTCTGGTTCTGCTTTCTTGCCAATTTTCCTGGCTGGCTCCTCTGCAGGCAGCTCTTTTAATTTGATTGACAGCGTCTGTGTGCCGCCTCCACGGCGCACCTTGAGTTGCACTGTTTTATCTGCAGGCGTCGCTCCTACCAGAACGGGCAAGGACGAACTATTCGGCACGGGTTTTCCATCAAACTCAAGAATAATATCGCCCTGTTTCAGAATACCGTTGGCGGGACCTTCCTTCATAACCTGCACCACCAGCGCGCCCGTGGGATTATCCAGCCCAAAGGATTGCGCCAGTCCGCGCGTTACTTCCTGAATATAAACGCCCAGCCAACCGCGAGATACGCGCCCTTTGTTTTTTAGTTGTTCCACAACGCGTTTGGCGACATCAACCGGTATTGCAAAGGAGACGCCCATGAAACCACCGGAACGACTGTAAATCTGGGAGTTAATACCCACTACTTCACCTTTCAGGTTAAATAGCGGACCGCCAGAATTGCCTGGATTGATCGCCACATCCGTCTGAATAAAAGGCACATAGTTTTCGGTCGGCAGGCTACGGCCCTTGGCGCTGACAATACCCGCTGTGACGCTATGATCAAAACCGAACGGAGAGCCAATGGCGACAACCCATTCGCCTACTTTCAAATCTTTTGAGCTGCCTGTATCAAGCACTGGCAGATTATCTGCATCGACCTTGAGCAAGGCGACATCGCTGCGTTTGTCGCTGCCAATCACTTTTGCAACCAGTTCGCGACGATCGCTTAATTTGACAATAATTTCATCGGCGCCGTCTATGACATGATAATTAGTCACAACATAACCGTCAGAAGAGATAATAAATCCGGAGCCAAGAGAACTGGTATCGCGGTCCTGTCCATGAAATCCCCCGCCAGGAGCGCGATCAAAAAACCGCCTCATTAATTCATCCAGCATCTCGTTGCCTTGTTCGCCGTGAGGTGAAAATTTGGGCATTTTAACTTTTTGCTTGGTGCTGATATTCACAACAGCGCTGCTGTGCTCTTCAACCAGTTTGGTAAAATCAGGAAGATCAGCGGCATAAAC
>JANTHA010000272.1 GCA_024762625.1 Thiotrichaceae bacterium | reverse complement strand
CTGTAGCCAACCCGAGACAAAGGTTTTATAACCAAGCACTTTGCCATCTTTTATTTGCGCCACTGCAACGCGGTAACCGGTTTTTTTCGAGCGATTCCAGGAGCCATGCTCGGCGACAAACAACTGATTCTCATAAACCGACGGAAATTGCTTGCCTGTATAAAAGGCGATTCCCAGCGGAGCGACATGCGCGCCCAGTTTCAGCGCCGGCGGAGTAAAAGCGCTGCAGGGAAAACGCTTGAAATCAGGATCCGGCGTACTTCCCCCATGGCAATAGGGAAAACCAAAATGCGGCGCCCTTCCATCGGCTGATCTGGCGACCCGGTTCAGCTCATCTGGCGGACTATCATCGCCAAGCCAGTCCCGGCCATTGTCGCTAAACCAGAGTATTTGCGTTAGCGGATGCCAGGCAAAACCCACCGAGTTACGCACGCCTTCGGCGACAACCTTTTCATCCGAACCATCCGCCTTCATACTGCGAATTTGCGCATAGCCTCGTCGCAAACACACATTACAGGGTGCGCCAATACTGATATACAACCGTTTATCCGGGCCAAATGCAATAAAGCGCCAGCCATGATGACTTTCTTTAGGCAAATCATCGCGAATGATGACCGCGCGCGGCGGTCGATTCAAATTCTGCTCAATATTATCCAGACGCAAAATCCGGTCGACCGCAGCGATGTACAAAGCTTTCTTGTAAAACGCCAGTCCATTGGGCATATTCAGATTTCTTGCGATGATAAAGCGTTTGCCGTTTTTTAGCGCGGTGACCGTACCTGATGTTCTGCTGCCAATAAATAAGGTTCCCTGATCCCCCATCACCATAGTACGCGCATTGGGTATGCCATCAGCGAATAGTTCAATTTTAAAGCCGTCGGGTACGCTCAATAAATCTGTAAATGTCCTGGATTTCGTCAAACCAGGGCTAAACAGCACAAGCAGCAAAACAAACGCTTGAATAACTCGAAAAATTGTTGTCATTATTCCTGGTTCCCTCGTTTTCTGTCTTTTCGGCATTTACTCGTACTCGGCATTTACTCGTACTCGACATTGTAAATCAGGCCAATTCGCTGATTTGTTCGACTGCTTCAGCCCAGTGTTTGCTATCCAGCAAGGCGGAACGATTCATGAACGGTTTCCCTTTCATCCGGCTTAAACGTCTCCCTGATTGTTTTACGGATTCAGAGTCCATCTGGATGTTGGCCTGATCCATGATTTCAATCGCTCCGGCGCGTTGATTACATACCAGAATCATATCGCAACCCGCCTCCAGCGCCGCTTCTGCGCGCTCAGTGAAGCCACCCATGACCGACGCGCCTTCCATGGTCAGGTCATCACTGAATATCACGCCATCAAACGCCAGATCCTTGCGCAATACATCCTGTAGCCAGACCGATGAAAAACCCGCCGGTTTTTGATCGACTTCCGGATAAATGACATGCGCGGGCATAATCGCATCCATGCCGGATTTAACCAACGCTTTAAACGGAATAATATCCGCAGACCATATTTTCTCGCGGGATCGACGATCTACTGGTATCTCAAGATGAGAATCTTCGCGAACTGCGCCATGCCCCGGAAAATGTTTACCCGTCGAAGCCATTCCGGCGGTGCGCATACCTTCTATGTAACGCCGGGATAATTGGGACACCCGTTGAGGGTCATGGCTGAAGGAGCGATCCCCGATGACTTCGCTAACGCCGTAATTAATATCCAGAACCGGAGCAAAACTGAAATCAATACCCATGGCCCTCACTTCAGCCGCCATCAACCAGCCATGTTGATACGCCATTTGCAGACTATATTCATCAAGCTCTGAACCATCCTCAACAAGATTTCCAAGGCCAGCAATAGCGGGCAGTTCAGTAAAGCCGGACCGGAAACGCTGAACCCTGCCGCCTTCATGATCTACACAAATCAATAGCTCCTTTTGTGTAGCCGCCCGAATCTGTCTGACAAGACCTTCTAGCTGCTCAACTGATTCATAGTTTCTGCTAAAAAAAATCACTGCGCCAACAAAAGGATGCCGAAGAATTTCTTTCTCTTCCTGGGTAAGTTCCAGCCCTTCCAGATCCAGCATTAATGGCGCTATTAATGATGTATTGTTCATAATTTCCCCAAATTTAATTTGTTTGTCATCGCCATCTATCCTAAACTGTATAGACTTCCATGACCACATGGGATATTTTACTATTTTTTTCAGGCTAATTACTTGCAATTGATAGATTAGTATATTAGCATTTACTTAAGTTAGAAATTTACTCAAATAAGAGTTAGTTTCTGATTAACAACCCCTTTATATCACATACATCGCTAGGAGATTAAAGATGAAATTACGAATTGCAACATTAGCTACTACAGCTGCATTATTAGCCCTTTCCGGTACTGCGTCAGCTGACTGGTGGGACGGATGGAACAACGGAAGCGGTTCGGGCCAAGGCTACGGAAGCGCACAAGGCGATACTCGCGGTTCTGGAAACGCTGCGGGCGACTACCAGGGTTCAGGAACTGGCTGGGGAACCGGTAAAGGCGATGCAGATGGCGAAGTAGACTTCAGCATCACTTTCAAAGGCAAAGGTAAAACCGACATGGATACTGCGGGCAACCTGACAGGCGATTCTCGCGGTTCTGGCAACACTGCTGGCAACTGGGCAGGCCAAGGTAATACTGCTGGCAACTTCACTGGCGAAGGCTGGGGCGAAGGCAATAACAACAACTATGGTTATGGCTATCGTCCTCCTGTGGGTTATGCACCACGCGGCGCATACATGCCTGGCATGAGTGGAATGAACGGCATGAGTGGAATGAGCGGCATGAGCGGTTACGGTTACAGACCTCGCATGGCGGCTCCTGGCTACGCAGCGCCTTCTTTCCAGCAAATGCAAGCTCAAATGGAAGCACAGCGCAAGCAATATGAAGCCTATGCAAACCAGATTGCAGCACAACAAAAAGCAATGGCTGATGCTTATAACAAGTCTCGCGCCGCTGCAGCAGCACCAGCAGCAAACGCAACTGCTCCAGCAGCAACTGGAAACAAGTAATGCGTTAGCTGACAAGTAATGCGTTAGCTGATTTGTTTAAGCTTATGTAAACAGCCTTAAACAATAAGTTAAGCAAAGCCGCCAGAATTCATTTCTGGCGGCTTTT
>JANTHA010000271.1 GCA_024762625.1 Thiotrichaceae bacterium | reverse complement strand
CGCCAAATTTTTCTCCAACGGCGATGACTTATTGATCCAGGTACGCGAGACCGCATTGTCATTCATTGTCATTAATGTCAGGACGACCTATACTCAGACCATCAAGTCAACAACTTAAAGGAATCTCTATTAATAGTGGATTTCCATAAGGATAATTACAAAAAATATTCATTATCCTCAGTTTCGTCATATGAGAAACTATTAAATTCTAATTTCCTTTATTCCATATAGCCATAAACAACCAGAGAGAGAGAAGCCATCATGCCCGCTAGACCCATCATGGACAAACGCACATTTTTAAAAATCCTCGCCATGGGAGGCGCCGGCGGCGCTACTTTGCCCTGGTTGATGCAGCAGGCGCATGCAGCAGACGCTCAAAAAAACCGACCTGACGCCATGCCGAAAGGTTACTACAGCCTGCCCAAAAAAGGACAGGCGCGCATCTTGCACACGACCGATCTACACGGCCAACTACTGCCGGTTTATTTTCGCGAACCCAATGTCAACCTGGGCGTAGGCCCGGCATTTGGCAGACCGCCTCATCTCGTCGGTAAAAAGCTGCTTGATAAAATGGGACTTCCCGAAAATAGTCCCGAGTCTTACGCTTATACCTATCTCGACTTCTATGAAGCCGCCCGTAAGTACGGAAAAACCGGCGGCTATGCACACATCAAAACACTGCTGGACAGCCTGCGCAAAGACGCCGGCGGCAGAGAAAACACCATCACCCTGGATGGCGGCGATCTCTGGCAAGGTTCGGGAACATCGCTATGGACGCGCGGCGTCGATATGGTTGAGGCATCCAACATCCTTGGCGTCGACGTGATGGTCGGTCATTGGGAATTCACTTACAAGGAAGCTGAGGTACTCAGCAATGTCGCCTTGTTCAAGGGCGACTTTATCGGCCAGAATGTGCGCGTCAAGGAAGACTCGCTGATGGAGGATAGCTATGCCGAACTGGTTGAGAAAAACGGCGGTCGCGGGCTGTTTGATGAAGAAGTCGGCTATGCATTCCAGCCCTATGTGATGAAAAAAGTGGGTGGCAAACGCATTGCCGTGGTTGGACAGGCATTCCCACGCACCGCCAACGCCAACCCGCCGGAATTTTTCCCTGACTGGTCATTTGGACTTCGCGAAGAAGATATGGCGAATCTGGTGAAGAAGATTCACGCCGAAGAAAAACCGGATGCTGTCGTCATGCTATCGCACAACGGCATGGATGTAGACGTTAAAATGGGCGAGAACGTACCTGGCATCGACGCTATTTTCGGCGGTCATACGCACGATGGCATGCCAAAACCGATAGAAGTCAAAAGCAAGGGCGGCAATCGTTGTCTGGTGACGAATGCGGGTTCTAACGGCAAATTCGTTGGCGTTATGGATTTTGATATCAACGACGGCAAAGTCAACATGCATTACAACATGTTGCCGGTAATCACCAACTGGCTGCCCGCCGACAAAGAAATGGAAGCGTATCTATCGCAAATGCGCAGCAAGAAATATGATGAAAAAATCATTGAGGCGCGCAATCCGAAATACCTGTTCAACAAGGATCGCGTTGGCAAAACCTATGATGAAATTCTGACGGAAAAGCTGGCGATTGCTGATCGCACTCTCTATCGTCGCGGCAACTTTATGGGCACCTGGGATCAGGTCTTGTGCAACGCCTTGCGTCATGAATACAAGGCGGATATTTCATTCTCTGCAGGCGTACGGTGGGGAACCACCACATTAAAAGGCGACTGGATTACCATGGAGGATGTAATGACTCAAACGTCCATGACCTATGCAGAAACCTATACCAGCGAAATAAGCGGAAAAGACTTGCTGGAAACACTTGAACAAATAGCCGATAACCTGTTTGACCCCGATCCTTACCTGCAATCCGGCGGCGACATGGTGCGTGTGGGCGGCCTGGATTACACCATAAACCCGACCAAAAAACTGTACGAACGCATTAGCGATGCGCGCCTTGATAACGGCGAGAAAATCGACCCCAAAAAGAAATATAAACTGGCGGGCTGGGCTACCGTAAACCGCACGCCGGATGGTCGACTGATGTGGGATGTGGTGCGCGATTACATACTTGCTAATAAAGGTAAGGACAACGTACTTAAATTATCAAAAATCAATCATCCCAAACTGGTGGGCGTTAAAGACAATCCAGGCATAGCTGATTATGAAGGTGAACTGGGATAAAACGACTGTCTTTTCCGTGACTTAAAGCACCGGATAGCAGCTTTGAACTTTTAAAAAACAAGCTAGTCTCAATAATCGTCATCACTAACAACAACATTATTATGAGACAATTTATCAACCTAAGCTCCCGTTTTATGCTCATCGGCCTGTTGCTGTTTTCATCACAGGCTGTCATGAGCCAGGCGGAGGCCTTACCCAGAGCCTTTAATGCTAACTTTAGCGTCGCCAAAGGGCATTTAACGCTAGGTGAATTACACGCATCACTCAAATATCAGGGAAATCGCTATCATTACAAAAAACAAACCAAGGCGAGCGGTCTTGCGGCTTTACTGACCGGTATAAAAATCATTGAGAACACCGATGGCCGTTTTTCAAAAGAGACGCTACAACCCGTGGATTACCTATTTAATCAAACCAGCCGAACAAAATCACGCGTGGAAAAAATTCATTTTAACGGCAATCTTGCGACAGGCAGCTACAAAGGAACGCCCTTCAAAGTCGCCATAAAGCCAGACACGCTTGATCGCGGATCACTGGAACTCGCAGTGGCGCGGGATGTAGCCATGAACAAACCCCAGCTGACGTATCCCGTAGTAGAAAAAGGAGAAATAAAAACATTTAGCTTTGCCAGATTAGGTAAAGAAACCATTAAAACCCCTGCTGGCGCATTCAACACAGTTAAACTATCCGTCGTGCGCAACACTAATAAACGCAAGACAACCTTCTGGCTGGCGCAAGAACTTGACTATATGCCTGTTAAAATTCGCCATAATGAAAAGGGAGATGTCATCACTACGGTTATCAAGAACTATAAAATGTAACTCAGGACAGTTAGAGAGGCCGTATTACTTTTATTATTAACCTTAAACAAATCTTAGGCTCCTTAATCAGGGGCTTTGTTGCGTCTGTCACTCTTGAAAAATACTATTTTTGTGAATTAATTCACAGAAA
>JANTHA010000270.1 GCA_024762625.1 Thiotrichaceae bacterium | reverse complement strand
CTTGTCATCAATATTCGCATACCCTGCCTTAAACTCACCCCAGGGGTATTTATTGCCCTTTGTTCCTCTGGCGGCCCTTTCCCATTGCTGCTCGCTTGGCAGCATCACTTCGTAGTCGAAGCGGTTTGATAACCAGCGTGTAAACGCAACGGCTTCATACCAGTTAACATCGGTTTTGGGCCGGTTGGGTTGCGGCCATTCTGATTCTTTGAAACGTGTCATTTTCAGATCTTTCCACCAGTGTTTATTGTCATATCCGCCATCATCAACAAAGGTCTGGTACTGGCTGTTGGTTATCGGGTATTTACTGATATGGAAACGCTCCAGGTAGCGTATTTCGTTATTATCACCATATAAAAACTCACCTGTCGGGATTTCAATCCATGCAATATCCGGCAGCAGGATAGTTTTGGTGGTCCGGTTTGAAGATGGCCAGGGATTTTTAAACATTGTGTTGCTCTCGTTGATTTCTACTATATTTATGCCTTCATCATCCTAAAAAATCCGACATAAATCAAAAAAACACCATTCTCCGTGCTTTATACAACGAGCAAAATCTTTGATGTACTAAACTATAAATACAATATATCAGAAATAAGGGAGAAACCATCATGCCGCACGTTACCTTCATCCATGGTATTTTAAACAAGCCGCCCAAAGATGTATTACTCGCAAACTGGCAGGCCTATTTGCTTCAGGGCGGGCTTGATCTTGCCGCTGAGGGCGTTACGACCTCAATGGTCTATTGGGCGGATATGCTGTACCCGAAACCGGAAGCAGTCAATGCCAATTTTGAAGCAGTGGAAGCCGGTCTTGGCGCTGCAGAAGCAGATGATGATTTAAGCTGGACGGATGATTTGCCTGAAGATGAGAAGACCTTTGTCGAGTCATTTCGCAACAAACTGGGCTTCGATGCGAAACCGCCTGCCGAGGGTGATTTTGAACCCCCTGTTGCGCAACCGATGAGTGGACAGGGAGATGAACCGGAGTACACGTTTGAGGCCATTCCGCTGCCGTGGCCCCTCAAGAAGCTTGTAATGAAGACGTTTTTAAAGGATGTGCATCATTATCTGTTTAACGCTGCCTACTCGCCACGGCCTGGTGAGCAATACCAGATCCAGACTGATATTCGCAAGCGTTTTATCAATCAGCTCAAACAGGATACTCTTGGCGGCAATGGCCCGCATGTCGTGGTTAGCCACAGCATGGGTACGGTGATTTCATACGATTGCCTGAAAAATGTGCCTGGATGCCCTGGCATTGATGGTTATATGACGGTTGGAAGCCCGCTCGGAATTAGCGAGGTGTACGATAACTTCAAGCCGCCTTATAAGGCCAGCAATGCATTTCCTTCAGAGAAACTCTCGGGTAACTGGATTAATGTATATGACCGCCTGGATCCGGTTGCATTAGATGCGCGCATCGCCAATGATTACATGAAAAACGGACAACAGGTGATCACTGACCAGCGCGTCTATAACCCCGGTCGCTGGAAGCACAGCAGCTATAAATATTTTGCCCAGAAGTTGTTGTGTGATCATTTGCGCAACCTGCTTGGGATTCCCGGCTAAAATTTGTTATGCCTGATAAACAACACTTAAGCCTGATAAAACAGGGAAAAAATACATGGAATGCCTGGCGCAAGGATAACCCCGGCGTCATCCCTCAGTTGCGCAGCGCCGAATTGACGGATTTTAATCTTTCAGGTTATGACTTGCATGACGCCTATTTGAGAAAAGCGCACCTAAAAGGCGCTTGTCTTGAAAATTGCAAACTGCGTGAAGCCAATCTGAGTGGCGCTCATCTTGAAGGAGCATTATTGCGAAAGGCCGATATGTCTGGCGTCAATCTCCGCGCATCGCATTTGAAGGAGGCCGATCTAAGCCATGCAGATTTAAAAAGCGCGATTCTTGTGGGTACTGATCTGCGTAAAGCGATACTAAATAATGCTGAGGTTTATGGTATTTCAGCCTGGGAAGTACGACTCGATAAAGCGCAGCAACAGGATCTGGTAATTACACATCCCGGGCAGCCAGTCGTCACAACGGATGATCTTGAAATTGCCCAGTTTATTTATGTTTTACTGAATCACCGCAAGCTCAGGGAAGTGTTTAATACCACCACTCAACGTGCAGTTCTGATCCTGGGACGCTTTGGCGGAGGTGGCCTGGAAGTGCTTCGCGCCATTGCAAATAAACTGCGGAGTATGGCTTATCTGCCAGTTATTTTTGACTTTGAACGACCTCGCCAGAGAACTTATACCGAAACGGTGATAACGCTGGCGGGACTGAGCAGTTTCGTTATTGTCGACCTCAGTGGCCGTTCTGTTCCACAGGAGCTGGAGGCAACCGTAAAAACCTTACGGGTTCCATTTGTTCCGATCCTTGAAAAAGGGCATTCTGCTCATTCCATGGTAAAGGATTTTCTCGAACTGGATTATTTTTTTTATCCACCCATCGAGTTCGAAAACTTGAATGAATTGCTTGAACAATTGCCCGAAAAAGCCATCAGCAAGGCGGAAGCCTATTTGAAGTCTCGCCGTGAAAAACTGAAAAATATTTATGACTCTGACGGATAATTGACTGATTTCCAGCCTTGCAAACAACGCTAATTGTTATTCGCAGTTAATTTGTCTGTAAAAACCGGACAAATCATAATCAAGCGGTGTTTTTCCCAACGAGTCCAGCGCGGTTTTTGACGCATTTTTACAGATCAGAAATCTGGCGACTTCCTTGTGGTCATTCTTGATCGCATAATGCAACGGCGTACGTTTTTGTCCCTTTTCCGTATCTGCCAAATTAACGTTTGCACCACGCTTGATCAGCATTTTTACGATATTCAGATGGCCATGAAATGCAGCACTCGTGAGAGGAGAGTGACCATACTGATTATGAAAATTAATGGTATTCAGTTTATTGCTACAGTCGTTAACCGAAAGCAAATCGTTTGCCTTGATCGCTTCAAACAATTGATCTTTTATATCACTTTTTGATGTGACGCCAGTGCAAAGACTTCTGTTTGCATCGGGCGGCTGATTGGAACCGGGTAAAAAATATAAAAAAACCGCAAGCAGTAAGCCAAGGATAACGCCCGTCAATGCGATAGTTTTAAAATAAGGCGACGATCTGTTTTCAGGCTTGTGCGCCCCCGGCTCGTCGCTCTG
>JANTHA010000269.1 GCA_024762625.1 Thiotrichaceae bacterium | reverse complement strand
CTGCTCCTCCGTCTGTTTTATCACTGGCGCGCCGTTTTGGAGCCAGCGCATCCAGAATTTTGTCCACTTTTTCAGGCGTCAGGTTTTCATAATAGACATGATTGACCTGCATCATCGGCGCGCCACAACAAGCCGCCAGACACTCTTCCTCGACTTTAAAGTAGAACTGTCCATCCGGTGTTGACTCGCCCATTTTGACGCCCAGCTTTTCTTCTATGTGTTCAACAATCTTGTCCGAACCATTCAACATGCAGGACACATTAGTACATACGGAAATGGTATTTTTAGCCGCTGCTTTTTCATCCAGCTCATACATCGAATAGAAACTGGCGACTTCATAAACCGCAATACTGGGCAAACCAAGATAATCGGCAACCGCATCCATTTTTTCCACGGAAAGATAATGATCTTCATGCATCACGGCGCGCAAGGCCGCCAGCAAAGCAGACTGGGAGCGGTCTTCCGGATAGCGCTTTAACCAGCTATCAATTTCCTTACGTTCGTGTTTGCTTAATAGGGTTTCAGAAGCAGCCATCACCGATCCACCTCGCCAAATACAATATCCATGGTGCCGATCACGGCGACCACATCCGCCAGCATGTGCCCCCTGGTTAATTCATCCATGGCGGACATATGTGCAAAACCGGGCGCCCTGATCTTGAGGCGATAGGGTTTATTGGCGCCATCGGAAATAATATAACAGCCAAACTCTCCCTTGGGATGCTCAATCGCAGCGTAGGCCTCGCCTTCGGGCAGACAATAACCTTCCGTCGCCAGTTTGAAATGATGAATCAGCGCTTCCATGTCGCCTTTCATTTCCTCGCGTTTAGGCGGCGTGATCTTGTGATCCTCATGCATGACCGGCCCCGGGTTGTTACGCAGCCAGTCCACACATTGCTTGATGATCCGGTTGGACTGACGCATTTCCTCCATGCGCACCAGATAGCGGTCATAGCTGTCGCCATTGACGCCCACCGGAATATCAAAGTCCATCTGATCATACATGGCGTAGGGCTGTTTTTTACGCAAATCCCATTCGACGCCCGAACCACGCAGCATCGGCCCGGTCAGACCCAGCTGTAAAGCGCGCTCCGGCGAAACTACGCCGATATCCACCAGACGCTGTTTCCAGATGCGGTTATCAGTCAACAACGTTTCATACTCATCCACACAATCCGGAAAACGCGCAGTGAAATCTTCGATGAAGTCAAGAACCGAACCCTGACGATTCTTATTCAGGCGCTCAATATCCTCATCGGAATACCATTTTGATTTTTGATGCTGTGGCATGGTATCCGGCAAATCACGATAAACGCCGCCGGGGCGATAGTAAGTTGCATGCAGGCGTGCGCCGGAAACAGCCTCATACACATCCATCAGGTCTTCCCGTTCACGAAACGCATAGAGGAACATGGTCATCGCGCCCACATCCAGCGCATGCGCGCCAATCCAGAGCAGGTGGTTCAAAATGCGGGTGATTTCATCGAACATGGTGCGGATGTATTGGGCGCGCACCGGCGCTTCGATGCCCAGCATTTTTTCCAGCGCCAGCACATAGCCGTGCTCGTTACACATCATGGAAACATAATCAAGACGATCCATATAACCGATACTCTGGTTATACGGTTTGCTTTCGGCGAGTTTTTCGGTGCCGCGGTGCAATAGCCCCACATGCGGATCGGCGCGTTGAATAACCTCGCCATCCATCTCCAGAACCAGACGCAACACGCCATGAGCCGCAGGATGGGCGGGGCCAAAATTCAAGGTGAAATTACGGATTTCCGGCATTATTTATTCGCCCCCTCATTCACCTCGTCGAGTAATTCCTTATTTACATCAAGCGCTGATGAAAAACGCTGTTCGTCGCGAATAACGCGGGGAACCAGCACGCGCGGCTCAATCGAAACAGGCTCATAGACAACACGCTCCTGCTCCTCATCGTAGCGCATGTCAAGCTGCCCGATTAATGGAAAATCCTTGCGGAAAGGATGACCGATAAAACCATAATCCGTCAGAATGCGGCGCAGATCTGGATGCCCGTTAAACAATATGCCAAACAGATCGAATGCCTCCCTTTCAAACCAGTTGGCCGAGTTCCAGATGCCTTCAAGCGAATCCATCATTGGAAACTCATTATCATCACAATACGATTTTACTCGAATGCGCTGATTATGCTTGATGGAGAGCAAATGAATCACCACCGCATAACGCTTACCTTCAAACTCAAATGTCTCCGCAGCCTCATCCTCGTCAAAAGAAAATTCTCGCTTGACGCCGCGACTGAAACTGCTGGTCGAAGTATCCCACTCGGACTGACCATAGCTCAAGTAATCAACGCCACACACATCAGTCAGCTGTTCAAAATGGCAGACTTCGTCATCGCGTAAAAAGCGGCAAACTTCCAGCAGGTTTTCCGGAGCCACTTCTATAGTCAACTCACCCAGCGCCATTTTGCTCGCGAGCAACTTGCCCACCAGAGCCTTGTCCAGACGCGCCTGCAATTGTTGCAAAGAAGCGCCCATCAGGCCACATCCTGTCGCGCAATGGTATTGGTGTTGCGAATTTTATTCTGCAGCTGAATAATGCCATACAGAAGCGCTTCGGCCGTCGGCGGACAACCGGGCACATAAACATCGACGGGCACGATACGGTCGCAACCGCGTACAACCGCATAGGAATAATGATAATAACCGCCGCCATTGGCGCAGGAACCCATGGAAATCACCCAGCGCGGCTCGGCCATCTGGTCATACACCTTGCGCAGGGCCGGCGCCATTTTATTGGTCAGGGTGCCCGCCACAATCATCACATCCGACTGGCGCGGACTGGGACGAAACAGGATGCCAAAACGATCCATATCATAACGCGAAGCGCCCGCCTGCATCATCTCAACCGCACAGCAGGCAAGCCCGAATGTCATCGGCCACATGGAGCCGGTGCGCGCCCAGTTTATGAGCTTGTCGGCGGTCGTTGTAACAAAACCTTCCTTGAGTACGCCCTCTATTCCCATTCCAGCGCTCCCTTCTTCCACTCGTAAATGAAGCCGATAATCAAAATGGCGAGAAATATTCCCATCGAGATCAAACCAAACAGACCGATCTTATCGAGCACAACCGCCCACGGAAACAAAAAGGCGATCTCAAGATCAAAGATAATAAACAGAATTGCGAC
>JANTHA010000268.1 GCA_024762625.1 Thiotrichaceae bacterium | reverse complement strand
TTTACCGGAAAGTATTATCAGCATAAGGATAGCGGTATTTACCATTGCATTTGTTGTGATGCGCCGCTTTTTTCTTCTGATGAAAAATATGATTCCGGCAGCGGCTGGCCAAGTTACTGGAAGCCGGTCAGCGAAGACGCAGTGCGCGAAATTAGCGACGCCAGCCACGGCATGATTCGCACCGAAATTCGTTGCGCCCGCTGTGACGCGCATCTGGGGCATGTTTTCCCTGATGGTCCACAACCCACAGGACTGCGTTATTGCATTAATTCAGCCTCCTTGAATTTTGACGGCGATAATGACGACAATAAAGAAAAAAATAATGAATAAAATTTTCTGGAGCTTTTTTCTGTTGCTCTGTTTTATTATTACATTACCTGTAAGCTGGTGGATGCTGGCTAAGCTGGATTTTGCATATCCTGTTCTTTATGAAACTACAGGTATAAAAGAAAATATCGCGCGATATGCGCCTAAAAATATTTATCGGCACGATTTTGAAAAGACAGACAAGGCGCAAAGGCTTGCACTGTTCAACGGCATTGTCAAAAGCATCCAGAACGGGGGAGAAGGGCTTGAGAAACTCACTTATCAGGATAGCCGTGGACGTACTAATCAGCTATTGACCAAAGCCGAAATAACGCATTTGCAGGATGTGTCCAACTTGTTAAAAAAGGCGCTGATGCTAGCCATCGCCTCTGCGCTAATCTGGTTGTTACTGATGATTTATTTTCGCCTTAGGCGCATTGAGCTGCCGCGTGGTAAACAGCTTATGTATAGCGCAGCTTTGATGTTGCTTGTTATTGCCGGCATATTGGCGCTAGGGCCTGAAAAGGTATTTAACCAGCTGCACATCTGGGCGTTTCCCAAAGACCATCAGTGGTTTTTTTATTATGAGGAATCATTGATGAGCACCATGATGAAAGCGCCTGATCTGTTTGCCTATATAGCGGCGATATGGTTTCTGGTTGCTGCTGTTTTGACGTTCATTTTGTGCCGTTTGACAAGAACTTTTCTCAGCCGGAGGTCGCCTGTTGGACAATAAAGACTTGAACAATATCAATCAGCAATCTTTGGATAACAGTCAGAACCAGGGTTGTATTTCGCGCCCGATTTCTTTCAAAGGCAAAGGCTTGCATACCGGTCGAAGAGCAAAGATCACGATCCATCCGTCGCCAGTGAATAGTGGTATCCAGTTTCAGCGTGTCGACCGAAAAGGTCAGAACGCCAATATCCTGGCGCACTGGAAAAACACCAGGGAACTGCCGCTTTGCACCTGCATTGCCTCCGCGGACGGCGTTCAGGTGCGCACCATTGAACATTTGATGGCGGCGTTTTACGCCTGTGGAATTGATAATGCGCGAGTTGAAATCAAGGGTGGCGAATTACCCATTCTGGATGGCAGTTCAATACCCTTTATAACAAAGATCATGGAGGCCGGCGTTGTCCGGCTTGGCGAACCGCGAAAAATATTTGCGATAAACGATGCCATTGAGGTACATGAAGATAGTCGTTTTATCAAAATCGAACCGGCCGATAAGCTGAGCATGGATGTGACAATTAGTCTTAAAAAAATTGGTAGACTCAACTGGCGAGGGGATGTCAATCCCACCCTGTTTGCCGATGATATTAGCCGCGCACGCACCTTTGGCCGCTTAAAAAATGGTCTGCTGGCGCAACTCACCCGCTTTTCCAGAGACCCTGTCTGTCTTGGCGCAAATACCAGTAGCGCCGTAGTGGTGGTGCGCGGCGATAAGGTGCTCAACAAAGGAGGTTTGCGCATGCCGGATGAATACGTCAAACACCGTATGCTGGATCTGGTTGGCGACCTGATGCTCAGTGGCGGCCATATACAGGGGAAAATCACCGCTCATAGCCCGGCGCATCGACTGACCCATGCGTTGCTGGAAAAGATTTTTGAACAGCAGGCTTACCGCGAATTAGCTTGAGGGCGCCTCTATTAATAGGGCGCCCTTGAGTCATGTTCAATTTAAATAGCGGCCAGCAGCATAGCCGCATTACGGCGTCATGTCAGGGATTTCTGAACCGGCAAATCATGGGTAGATTCCCTTTGGGGCGCAGAGTGAGGCGACATTCGTGCGTGACCTCGGTATCAGGCGCGAGGCTTAAACGGAAACGCTGCGCCAGAATGGCGACCGCAAGCACGGATTCTGTTATCCCGAAACTCTTACCGATGCACACCCTGGGTCCGGCGCTAAAGGGGAGATAGGTGAACTTGACGGGTTTTTCTGCGCCCGGCATGAAGCGTTCGGGAATGAACGCATCCGGGTCTTTCCAGAATTTTTTGTGACGCTGGATCAGCCAGGGAACCACCAGCATCAGCGAACCGGCTGGAATTTTTTTGTCGCGAATGACATCATCTTTAAGCGCCTGACGGGATAAAATCGGCACGGGCGGATAAAGCCGCATGGTTTCATCCAGAATCGCGCGCGTATAGACCAGTTTTTCGACATCTTCCATTTCGGGCGTTCTACCTTGCAAAACCTGATCCAGCTCGGCATGCAGCTTTTGCTCAACTTCGGGCGACTGTGAAATCAGATACCAGGTCCAGGCAAGTACGTTGGCGGTGGTTTCATGGCCGGCCATGAACAGCACGATAATCTCGTTGCGTATCTGCTTTTTGGTCATCGTGTCAGGCCCGCTTTCGGAGCGGTTGGCCTTGAGCAGTTCGGCCACCATGGTGCCTTCATGACCGCCTTCTTCAGCCTTGGCGATAATCGCATCGACTGCATTATGAATGGTTTTAGCGGCTTTGCGCGCCTTACCGATCTTGGCGTTGACATTAGGCATCCAGTCTGGCAACCCCAGAAAATTGGAGAGCGCCATCTGTTTGACTACGGATTGATAATCGGCAAACGCATTGACAACGGCTGTGCTATTTTCTGCACCGAGCTTCTCGCCAAACAGGGTGCGCGCGATAATCTCCGCCGCCAGCTTGCCCATTTCGGTATGCACATTCAAACGCGCGCCATCGCCGTGCGTTTGCCATTCATCCGCCATCTCGCTAATCGTGGAAACCATGATCCTGCTGAACATCTTGATATGCGCAAAATCAAACAACGGCGTCTGTATCTTGCGGCGCGAAGCCCAGGTATCGCCATCGCTGATAAACAGCCCGTCTCCGAGCAAAGGCTCTAGGGCGCGACGCATCTGTGGCGACTTG
>JANTHA010000267.1 GCA_024762625.1 Thiotrichaceae bacterium | reverse complement strand
TGGTGATGCGGGATGGCTCGCTGTTGATCTCTGATGATAAGGCGGGCGCGATTTATCGGGTGAGCTACAAAAAATGAAGGTCTTTGCAACAAATTAAAAGACATCAGTCGTTTGCTGGTCTATGCTCCCTGTTAATAGAGATGCCCTTCTTAAATGAGTACCTTAAACATGAATAAATCAGCGCCGGTTTATTTGAATCTAATCAAGATAAAATTGCCCCTGACGGGTGTAATTTCGTTTTTACACCGGGTCAGCGGCGTATTGCTTTTTTTTGCGATTCCAGTTGCCTTGTACTTATTGCAGCTTTCCCTGCAAAGCGAAGCATCTTTCAATAAGACGCAATCTCTGTTAAATCATCCTGTTGCAATGATATTACAAATTTTTGTTATGTCAGCGTTGTTTTATCATTTATTTGCAGGCATCCGTTTTTTGCTGATGGATGTTGATATTGGCTATGACAAACAGATAGCCAGACGGTCATCCTGGCTGGTGCTGGGCGCTACCTTGGTCAGCCTTCTATTGTTTATTATTTTGCGGTTTATAAGGTGATCAGATGAGTGGATTTTACGCCTGGTTATTACAACGTCTGAGCGCGGTCTATATGGCTGTGTTTATCATGGCGGCCGTGATCTGGTCATTGATTTCGCCGCTGGATTATCAAAGCTGGCAAGCCGCGTTTTATAATTTCTGGGTGAAGCTGGGCGTTTTTCTATTTGGTTTGAGCGTGTTATTGCACGCCTGGATAGGCTTGCGCGATGTGATCCTCGATTATATTCATCCGCTAGGGCTAAAAGTGTTAATACTGAGTCTGCTGGCTTTGTTTTTACTCGCTAACGGTTTCTGGCTATTATCCATTCTTTGGGGCAAACCGCTTTAGGGCGCTATCAGGATTTATCCAACATGCAGACACTCAACGATATACCCATCCGTCATTTTGATGCGCTGATTATCGGCGCGGGCGGAGCCGGTTTGCGCGCTGCATTACAGCTCGCCAATGCGGATTTGAGCGTCGCCGTGGTTTCAAAGGTCTATCCCACCCGTTCGCATACTGTGGCGGCGCAAGGCGGCATCAATGCGGCGCTCGCCAATGTGTTGCCGGATGATTGGCGCTGGCATATGTTCGACACGGTCAAGGGTAGCGATTATCTGGGCGATCAGGATGCGATTGAGTTTATGTGTCGCGCCGCGCCACAAGCCGTTTATGAGCTGGAACATTTTGGCATTCCATTTTCGCGTCTTGATAATGGCAATATCTACCAGCGCAAGTTTGGCGGTCAAAGCCAGAATTTCGGCGGCGAACAGGCTGCACGCACCTGCGCGGCGGCGGATCGCACCGGCCATGCGATGCTGCATACCCTGTACCAGAAAAACATCCAGGCGAAAACGCAGTTTTTCAATGAACATTTCGCTGTTGATTTATTGAAAAACGAGCAGGGCGGCATTCAGGGCGCGCTGGTGTTTTCCATTGAAACTGGCGAGCCTGTGATCATTGACGCGCGTTCGACCCTGCTTTCAACTGGCGGCGTCGGGCAACTATTCCGCACCTGCACCAATGCCTTGATCAATACCGGCGATGGACTGGCGATGGCCTTGCGCGCCGGTTTACCGATTCAGGATATGGAGTTTTTCCAGTTTCATCCGACTGGCATCGCTGGCCGTGGGATGCTGATTACCGAAGGCGCAAGAGGCGAGGGCGGTTATCTGGTCAACGAGCTGGGCGAACGCTTCATGGAGCGCTATGCGCCCAACGCCAAAGATCTGGCGAGCCGTGATGTGGTGAGCCGCTCGATTTACACCGAAGTCAAGGAAGGCCGCGGCTGTGGCCCGGATAAGGATTTTGTCTATCTGAAGCTGGATCATCTGGGAGCCGATGTGATCAAAAAACGTTTACCCGGCATCCGTGATATGTGCCTAACCTTTTTAGGCATTGATCCAATTGAACAAGCAATTCCTATTTATCCTACTGCACATTACACCATGGGCGGCATTCCGACCGATATCCACGGGCGCGTGGTGGCGCCCGCCAGACATTCGCCCGAACAGGCGATCAGCGGTTTGTACGCCGCAGGAGAATCGGCCTGTGTGTCGGTGCATGGCGCTAACCGCCTTGGCGGCAACTCGCTATTGGATATCCTGGTGTTTGGCCGCGCCGCCGCAGATCACATGATTGAATATCTTAGGGAACACAGCTATCACAACAAATTTGACAAAGCGTCTCTGGAGCAGGCCATCGCACATTGGAAGCGCTGGGATAACACCGAAAACGCTGCCGATAAGCCCGAGTCAGTGGCTGCATTACGCGATGAATTACGCCTCGTCATGGAACAACATTGCGGCGTGTTCCGCACGCGCGAGATACTTTCCGAGGGCGTGCAAAAGGTCAAAGCCATCGTAGCGCGTTTCAAACAGGCGCAAATTCAGGATCACAGCAAGGTCTTTAATACCGCGCGCGTGGAAGCCTTCGAGCTTGAAAACCTGGGCGAATGCGCGCTCGCGACCATTGTGTCGGCGCTACACCGTGAAGAAAGCCGCGGCGCACATTCCCGCGTTGATTTTGATAGCCGCGATGATCAAAACTGGATGAAACACAGCCTGTATTATCAGGGCGCTGACAAGCCTGAATACAAGCCGGTGCGCACCAAACCGCTCACGGTTGATTCCTTCCCGCCGGTTGAGAGGACATATTAGTAAGAAAACCATGAAATTTTCTATCTACCGCTACAACCCTGAAATAGACGCACAGCCCTTTGTGCAGGCGTTTGAACTGGCCGATGATCAGATCGAACCCGGTATGATGCTGCTGGGCGCGCTGATCAAACTCAAGGAGCAAGACGAAACGCTAGGTTTCCGGCGTTCCTGTCAGGAAGGCGTGTGCGGCTCGGATGGCATGAATATCAATGGCGTCAACGGCCTGGCGTGCATCACGCCGCTGTCGCAACTTAAACAGCCGGTTGAATTGCGCCCCTTGCCCGGCATGCCCGTGATTCGCGACCTGATCGTCAACATGGAGCCGTTTTTCAAGCAATACAAAGCCGTCAAACCCTGGTTGATTGCAGATGAGGAGCCAGAGCCCGAAAGCGAGCGCAAGCAGTCCATTGAAGACCGCGAAAAGCTGGATGGCTTATATGAATGCATCCTCTGCGGCTGTTGCTCCGCCGCCTGCCCTTCCTACTGGTGGAACCCGGATCGCTTTAT
>JANTHA010000266.1 GCA_024762625.1 Thiotrichaceae bacterium | reverse complement strand
TCTAGTCCTCGCGTACTGTCATTATTAAGGAAGGCGCACAAGCCGCGAAAAAGCGCGACATCTCCCGACATGGCGTGTGTTTTGGAATCACCGCCCAACAGTTCATCGATGCGATCCAGGGCGTCTGGCAAGGCCTTAATATTTAATTCACGATAAAGCATCCATAACCTGGCCCACAGGAGTTCCGGGCGGGCATGAATCAACTCTTCGGGTAGGTGAGACAGCCATTTTCTAACGAGATACCATTTTCTTCCCTCGTTAATAATGAAACGCACATGACGTTCGATAATATCTGCTGCAGATTTAACATCCTGTGCAATCAAGGCATACTCAATTGCTTCATCAATTAGCCCTTCGGATTCAAACCATTCGCTGGCTTGTATATACAATGCGTCAAGTTCCTTGGGAGTCAGGCGCTTTTTTAGCTCTCTTTGGAGCTGTTTTTTAAAAAAATACTGATAACGGAATTGCTCTCCCCGCGCATCCAGAGGAATGATAAACAGGTTCTGCTTGATTAGCTCCTTAATATAGATTTCGCCGTTAAATTCTGATTCGTGCGTTATTCCGCAAACTGCATTACAGGCTGAGGCGCAGAATTTTTCAAATATGGAAGTCTTTAACAGGCATTGATACATCCGGGGCGATTGATGGGAAATGACCTCCTGGGCAAGGTATTCCTGGGTTTGCTGAAACCCCCCTTGTAGCGTCAATAAGAATTGATTCGGGTTTTCGTGATGACGTATGGATTTAATAACCAGTAATATGCCCACGATCCAGCCTTCCATATTCTTGAGTAAATTGGTAAGCGCCTCGTCGGTCGGGGTAAATTTTGCTGTCTTTTTAATCAGCGAATGCACTTCTGGAAGGGAGAATTTCAGATCCTGCATGCGTAATTCCGCCAATTGGTTGTTGGCGCGAAGGTGAATTAATTTCAATGGCGGATCACAACGCGTTAGTATCACCAAATGCAGTGGTAATGGCGGATGAGCCAGCATCTCATTGAGTAGTTCGTTAACTGGAGATTGAACGCTGATATGCTGATAATTATCCAGTGTGAAAACGAAAGGATGCCCCAGTGCTGCAAGCTCATTGCTCAGACACGCTGCGAGAACGGGAGTCGGCGGCAATTGATGCGCGTCTAACAGCTCCCTGGTTTTTAAGCAGCTATCAGGGAAGATTGTCTCGATAGCTGCTAAAAAATAGTGTGTAAACGTGCGTAAGTCGCTATCTGTCTCGTCCAGTGATAGCCATGTGTTATGCCAATCACAGTTATCTAGCCAGTTACTCAGGAGCGTTGTCTTGCCATAGCCTGCGGGTGCTGAGATCAATGTTAATGTGCGGGACTGTTGCGCTTCCAGTTTTTCCAATAAGCGTGGGCGGGTAATCAGTTCAGATGTGAGAGAAGGTCGTTGCAGCTTGGTTTTCAATATGCTGAAGTCAGGGGACAATGGTTCGTTTACCTGCTCATGTGAAATACCCTCCACATAGGCGGATACAACGGTATCCGTGATTGCATCACTCAGATACATGTAGCCGTTCATGACAGAACGTATGCCGTGAATGAGTTCTTCCGGTACGCTCTCTTTTAGCAAATAGCCCGACGCCCCGGCTTGAAGCATATCGTCGACGAACGTTTTTGCGGAATGAATGGATAGCGCGATGATTTTGCTGTCGGGCGACTCGGCCAGTATTCTCCTGGTTGCCTCAATACCATTGAGTTTGGGCATGGATAAATCCATAATGACGATATCAGGTTTTAACGACCGCACCTGAAAGATTGCTTCTTCGCCATTTTCGGCCTCGCCAATGATTGAAATATCATCTTCCATATTGAGCAACAACGCCATCCCTTTGCGCAGCATGGCATGGTCATCTACTAATAAGACCTTTATGTCAATTTCATTATTTGCTTGCTGTAAGGTATTCATTGCTTCGGCTTATTGATCCTAAATTCCTCAGTTGAACGCTATGATGACAAATAAGTTTATGATTTATCATATAAATAGCAATTTTATCAACTTTACTCACAGGGTGAAGTCGCTTCAGGCTAGATTGCACAACTGTGATGGCGCATGCCTGCGTTGTAACTGCTTGAAAGAGAGCTTTATTGGCATGGTGCAACGACATTCCGCGCAGTTACGCCTCGGCTTTGGCTCCAAGCGTTACTCTACCTCCTACATCCCTGTAGCCGTTGACCTGCACCACCACAGCCGCACACTCAAGCCTGCTCAACCGAGGACTTTAGGTTGATCATTTCCGTTGTGCTTGTGCTTGCCTGTATTTTTAAACGTCCATCAAAGTGTAATGGGTAAGTACAATATAAACTTGCTGCCGCCTCCTGGTCGGGATTTTATTTTAAGACTACCGCCCAGGTTTGACATGCGCTCATGAATACTGAACAAGCCAAAATGCTTTTTGGAAAAATTGCTTTGCTCAAGCAGTTTGGGGTCAAAACCTACCCCGTCATCCTGGATTGTAATACATAATGTGTTTGACTCATATTCCATCCAGACTGATATGGTCTTCGCCCTGGCGTGTTTTACAGCATTAATGAGCAATTCTTGTACATTTCGGAATAGGATAACGCGAAGGTCATTTTCCATTGGTAGATTTTTCACATGATTAAAAAGTTCAACTTCAATCCCGTGTTTGTTCTTGATATTGTCTTGCATCCACTCTTCAATCGCTGCGCCCAGGCCGATCTCGTTTAATGAAGGCGAGCTCAATTCAAAGATCAGGTGGCGGGTATCCTGTATTACTTTTAATAAGGATTTTGACATGTCATCAAATTGCGCCAGTTGTATTTTATCAAGAGGCAATTTGTTGCGGGCGGCCACCAGTTGCAGGCGCGTCAATGCAAGCGACTGGCCAACATTATCATGCAGGTCAGCAGCAATGCGTTGACGTTCCTGTTCTTCGGCAAGGGTCAGTTGAACCGCTAATGATTTAAGCTTGCCTTGGTATTCCTCAAGGATTTGTTCTGATTTTTTTCGTTTGCTAATATCGTAGCCAAGGCTGATAGTGTTGCCGTCAGGTAATTTAAAATTGGCCCATAAGCAGGCAACAATAGCGCCATCTTTTCGTTGTGGTTGCCACTCCCTGAATTGTTTGTCGGGCGTTATCAAAATGGTGTCAATAACCTGTTGTCTGATTTCCGGGTCAGGATAAAACAATTCAAGTGGATTGGGGTGGGCGAATAATTCTTCTTCTGTCCAC
>JANTHA010000265.1 GCA_024762625.1 Thiotrichaceae bacterium | reverse complement strand
CTGGGATACAACAATGTTCATGTATTACAGGGCGATGGCACCCTGGGGTGGCCTGAACAAGCGCCTTTTGACGCTATTGTGGTGACTGCAGGAGGGCCTGATGTGCCGGAAAACCTCAAGCAGCAATTGGCGATTGGCGGGCGGCTCGTTATTCCGGTGGGTAACAGCCTGCAGTCCCAGGAGCTGTTGCGGGTGCGTCGTGTCAGTGAAAATGAAACGATTGAAGAAGACCTTGGCGCAGTGCGCTTTGTTCCTCTGGTTGGCGCGCAGGGATGGACGGATGAGTCGGCGATTTTGCCCTCGAAATAATATCAAGGGCATCTTTAAAATTTAAGAATATTCAGGTAAAAAACCAATTCTCAGGCGATCTCTTAATCGCGATGCTCTCAATAATCAAAAAGTGCGGCGCCTGTTAAGATGAAGTTAAAAGAAAGTGAAATACCGACAAGAAATTGATGGTCTGCGAGCGCTTGCCGTTATTCCCGTTATTTTGTTTCATGGTGGGATTGAATGGTTTGCAGGCGGTTATGTGGGTGTTGACGTGTTTTTTGTCATTAGCGGCTATCTGATTACCTCTATTATTCTCAAGGAACAGGAGGCCGGTAAATTTAGCATCGTCAATTTCTATGAAAGACGTGTGCGCAGGATTCTGCCTGCCCTGTTTTTTGTCATGCTGGTTTGCCTTCCCTTTGCCTGGATGTGGCTGTTGCCTCATGAATTAGAGGATTTTGGAAAAAGCATCATTGCGGTTTCGCTGTTTTCATCCAATATACTGTTCTGGCGAGAAAATGATTATTTTGCAGTAGATGCAGAGTTTATACCGTTGCTTCATACCTGGAGTCTGGCGGTGGAAGAACAGTTCTATGTGTTCTTTCCATTGATCATGATTACCTTCTGGGCGCTAGGGAAACGTTGGCTGATGGCGATTATCAGCATGATTGGGGTGCTTAGTCTAGCCTTGACGGAATGGGGTTGGCGTGATTTTCCCGTGGCGAACTTTTATTTGATTCCAAGTCGCGCCTGGGAATTGATGATGGGCGCGTTGAGCGCTTTTTATCTGTTCAAGAATCGACAGCCGGAAGGCGTTATTGCTCATGTGGCCAGTTTTTCCGGGTTATTATTGATTCTTTATGCGATCTTTTTTCTGCATAGCGGTATCCCTTTTCCAAGTTTGTATGCGCTTGCGCCAACGCTGGGAACTGCCCTGATTATCCTTTTCGCCACCAAAGACACTCTGGTTTACAAACTCTTATCATGGCGGATAATGGTCGGTATTGGATTGATTTCGTACAGCGCCTATCTATGGCATCAACCCTTGTTTGTATTCGCCAGAATGCGTGGTCTTGATTTTATGTCTGGCGATCATGCTGACGAGTTGAGCCTGGGGATGGTTGCTGTTTTGAGCGCTATTGCTCTGGTTTTTGCTTATTTAAGCTGGCGATTTGTCGAGCGCCCTTTTCGAGACAGACGCCGTTTTACCCGAAAACAGGTATTTTCCGCCGGTATTACGGCGAGTATTTTATTTGTCGCGACAGGAATAGTGTTGGTGGTTTCTGATGGTGCTATGTTTCGCTATGCATGAGTCTTGATAGGGGAACTGTTAGGTTTTGAGATCGTCTAATGAACACAATGTATATGTAAAAAAGAGAAAAAATCTTGGCTTTAAACAAATTCATAAATATCTGGCTGGTTTTGATCTTGTTATCCGGCCTTTCTTTTTCGGCGTCAGCAAGTCAGATCAAGAAGGAATTATTGAAGGCCGCAGACGCCAGAGAAAGCGGTGAATATGTCAGGAGCCGCTTTTTGCAAATGATGAATAAGCCATTTGAGGCATCAGTTAAAAAGAAAGCGTTGTTGATTGGCGATAGTCACGCACAGGATTTTTTAAATAGCGTATTGGAAAATGGCATTCTGGTTAATTATCAGATCAGTACGCGCTATATACCGGCGCAATGCCAGATTTATCTGGGTGATGCGGCCAAAGCAGCGCGTTACATAGCGCCCAAAGACAAAACATTATGCAAAAAATCAGATAGCCTGGCGAAGGCAAAGCAACAGATTGCCGAGGCTGACGTGGTTATACTGGCCGCTTTCTGGCGCGAATGGGCTGCGAAAGCATTACCACAAACCATAAAAAACCTGAACTTGTCTGCGCAGCAGAAACTGTTTGTCATTGGTCGCAAGAGTTTCGGCAAAGTCGCCATCAGAAAATACTTGCGCATGCCGGAAGACAAACTGCGCAACTTGCGAAATAAAGTCGATGGCAAGCAGACTGCGATTAATCATCTCATGCAAACAACGCTGGATAGCGATGTATTCGTGAACGTACAAAAGCTTGTCTGTGGCGATTCTGAAAGCTGTCCGGTGTTTACCAATGATATGAAATTGATTTCATTCGACGGAGGCCATTTAACCAAAGATGGCGCGCGCTATATGGGCAAGTTGTTGTTTCAGGGTTCGCCATTAAACGTACTCTGATGCTAATCAGGCGTCCATTTAAATAATTTTGCGCCGATCAGCATTAATATCAGCGTCATCGCCAGCAATACTGAAATTTGATAGCCAAGATCAGCGAGGCTTGCGCCATCCAGCATGATGGCGCGCGCCGCGCTGAGGATATGGGTAAGCGGCGATAGTTCGGCGGCGTAAAGCAGGAATGGGTGAGCGCCTTCCAGCGAAAACCAGACGCCCGAAAGAATCATCATGGGCCATGCCGCCATATTCAATAGACCGCCCGCCAGTTCTTCATTGCTGACTCTGGCTGCAATCAGCAGGCCCAGTGAAATCATGCAGGCTGTGCCGATTACAAGAATGATAAACAGATCCAGATAACGGCCTTCCATGGTAAAGTTGATGAAAAAGTTTGTGCCAATATACAGGATGCAGGTAATCACAACGACTAGAATCAGACGTGAAAGCACTTGTGAAATCAGGAACTCAAGAGCGCTTAACGGAGTTGCATTAAGGCGTTTCAGATAGCCGTTTTTACGGTAGCGCACAATCACAAAGCCGATGCCAAACAGGCAGCTGAACATGATATTCATGCCCAGAATGCCGGGAACCACCCAGTCCACATAGCGTATCTGTTCACCCTCAACCGTTTGTTTGCTTAATCCGGGACCGGAACTCTCAAGCAGTAATTTTTGCAGGAAATAACCGTTGGGCGAATCAGAATTAATCCAGTAGCGACGTTGATCAGTCCTTAAATCAAGCAGC